>JAHXHI010000025.1 GCA_025656775.1 gamma proteobacterium symbiont of Bathyaustriella thionipta | reverse complement strand
ACGGTGGAAAAACTGGAAGAGTTGCTTCCCTGGAATTTTAAAAATCAGCATTAGATAAAGTCAAGAACGCTGCTCATTAAGCGTTTACGATTAAACTCCAGTTGTCCTTCAGCCATAAATTTGGTCAATTCGTGGCCTTCAACGTACTCCATAATAAAATAAGGAATACCGTCACTGGTAATGCCTCTTTCGATAACAGGAATAATATACGGGTTGCTCAGACGAGCAATGATTAATGACTCTTTTTTAAACCGTTGTGCAAAATCATGTTGATTAACAAAGTGATGAGTGAGTACTTTGATAGCGACAGGGCGTTTTAATGAAAGTTGATAGCCTTTATAGACCTGAGCCATGCCTCCCTGGCCAATCTTTTCAAGGATTTTATACCCATCAATTTTCATATTAACTCTTAATTTTTATATTAACCCTGTTCTGAGTTTAGAAGAGCATTTGAAGAAAAACTACTTTATTGTGACATGTAATGAGTGTGCAAAGTGATGAAACAAGGTATTTTATTTAGGAAATTCAATCTTGGGATTTTTCTGGTTTTGACGATAAAATATACCAATATGGCCAATACTTTGTACATGGACAGATTCAGTCTGGGTAATAATAGAGTTAATCATTTCTTTTTTATCTTCTCTATCATCAGCGTTAACACGCACTTTAATCAGCTCATGATCATCCAGGGCCTGATTGATTTCATTAACGACATTATCAGTTAAGCCTGCAGCACCAATGAGTACAACCGGTTTCAGGGAATGGGCTTGAGCACGAAGAAAGCGAATTTGTTTATTATTTAGTGACATAGGTAACTCATTAAGGATAAAAACAGCAATTATACAGTGTACCATTTCCTGTTTCACGGTAAAATGTCTGTTTCAAGTGAATATTTTTGACCAAAGGCTTATAAATGGCACGCAGTAAAAGTAGTTCTGAATGGTTAGAGGAACATTTTAAGGATCAATATGTCTTAAAGTCACAGCAGGATGGTTATCGTTCTCGAGCTGCTTATAAATTACTGCAAATTCAGGAAAAAGACAAAATAATCAAACCAGGCATGAATGTGGTTGATTTGGGTGCTGCGCCCGGTGGCTGGTCACAGGTAGCTCGTCAGTTTGTTGGCAGTAAGGGTAAAATCGTTGCTCTGGATATTTTACCAATGGATCAACTGGCTCAGGTTGAGTTTATCCAGGGTGACTTTCAGGAAGATGCAGTTCTGGAAGAATTGCTTAAGGTGGTAAATAATGAGCCAATAGATCTTGTAATTTCGGATATGGCACCCAATGTTACAGGAGTGAAGGCTGTAGATCAGCCCAAAAGCATGTATTTACTTGAATTAGCAATTGATTTAGCTGATCAGGTGCTAAAGCCGCAGGGCACCCTGTTAATGAAAGTATTTCAGGGAGAAGGCTTTGAGCAGTTATTAGCCGAATTAAGGCAGCGTTATCAAAAAGTAATTACCCGTAAACCGGACGCATCTCGATCTCGTTCCTCAGAGGTCTATTTATTAGCAAAGGGATTTAAGGGATAATAGAGAACTTATTGTTCAGTTTTAAGTTAATTAATAAACACGAAATAAAGTTGGAGTATTCGTTTTGAACGAAATGACAAAAAATATCTTACTTTGGGTGGTCATTGGTGTCATCCTCATGTCAGTCTTTAGTAATTTTACCCCCACAGTGGGACCTAAAGAAATGAGCTACTCCGATTTTGTTCAAAGCGTTGAGCGTGGCTCCATCAGCGAAGTCAAAATTGAAGGCAGGGTGATTAGTGGTAATACCCTCGAAGGGAAACATTTCACGACTTATAGTCCTGAAACGGATAATCGTGCTTTGATTGGTATTTTGCTGGACAACACAGTGAAAATTGTTGGTGAGCCGCCTAAGCAGCAAAGCTTATTGGTACAACTGTTTATTTCTTCATTCCCGATTCTGTTAATTGTCGGCATCTGGATCTATTTTATGCGTCAGATGCAAGGCGGCGGCGGTGGCCGTGGCGCGATGTCCTTTGGTAAAAGTAAAGCCAGATTATTAGGTGAAGATCAGGTTAAAGTGAATTTTTCTGATGTGGCCGGTTGTGATGAGGCCAAAGAAGAAGTCAGTGAGTTGGTTGATTTCTTAAAAGATCCGGGTAAATTTACTAAACTAGGCGGTAAAATTCCTCGTGGTGTATTAATGGTGGGTAGTCCGGGAACAGGTAAAACCTTATTGGCAAAAGCGATTGCAGGTGAAGCCAAAGTACCCTTCTTTACGATTTCTGGTTCTGATTTCGTCGAAATGTTTGTCGGTGTCGGTGCATCACGTGTACGTGATATGTTTGAGCAGGCTAAAAAGCATTCACCTTGTATTATATTCATTGATGAAATTGATGCAGTGGGACGTCATCGTGGAGCCGGCCTGGGTGGCGGTCATGATGAAAGAGAGCAAACCTTAAACCAGTTATTAGTTGAAATGGACGGCTTTGAAGGTAATGAAGGCGTTATTGTCATTGCTGCAACCAACCGTCCTGATGTACTTGATCCTGCCTTATTGCGACCTGGACGTTTTGATCGCCAGGTGGTGGTGCCATTACCTGATATCAAAGGTCGGGAGCATATTCTTAAAGTGCATCTGCGTAAAGTCCCTATTGATGACAATGTACAGCCAAAATACATTGCTCGTGGTACTCCCGGATTTTCTGGTGCTGATTTGGCCAATCTTGTTAATGAAGCCGCTTTATTTGCAGCTAAGGAAGATTCCCGTGTGGTTACTATGGAGCATCTGGAAAAAGCCAAAGATAAGATTATGATGGGTTCAGAACGAAAATCCATGGTGATGAAAGAAAAAGAAAAGAAAATGACTGCCTATCATGAAGCAGGTCATGCTATTGTGGGGCTCCTGGTACCATCACATGATCCGGTCTATAAGGTCAGTATTATTCCCCGGGGGCGAGCTTTGGGAGTGACTATGTTTTTACCCGAGGAAGACCGTTATAGTCTCAGTAAAGAACAACTAAATAGTCAGATTTCCAGTCTGTTTGGCGGTCGTATTGCCGAAGAACTGATTTATGGTTCTGATATGGTGACAACCGGTGCCAGTAATGATATTGAACGTGCGACTGACCTGGCTCGTAATATGGTAACAAAATGGGGACTATCGGCTAAATTAGGGCCATTATCCTATTCTGAGGAAGAAGGAGAGGTTTTTCTTGGGCGTTCTGTTACTCAACATAAAAACGTATCCGATGAAACGGCTCATATTATTGATGAAGAAATCCGTAGTTTTATTGATAAAAACTATGAACGCTCAGAGAAAATTCTGAAGGATAACATTGATAAGCTGCATACTATGACTGATGCACTGATGAAATATGAAACCATTGATCGTGATCAGATAGACGATATTATGGCAGGAAAGCCACCTCGTGAGCCTAAAGGCTGGTCTGATATTGATTCTTCAGGTCCAGAAGGTGGTTCCAGTGTTGACAGTGAAGAAAAAAAGGATTCAGACGCTGAAAAAAAGAAGGATTCAACCGATGACTCTATTGGTGGTACGGCTGATCAGCACTAAACACAATCCATTCTGTTAATTCTAATTTAACATTTATTCGACTTTCTATTCCAAAGATGGCTATCGCTTGTTAATTGATTAATTAATTAGCGATAGCTCAAATATCATTATGACAAAAAATACTCTTCAATGTGCTGATCGAGAACTAAGGCTTGATTCGCCTGTTGTCATGGGCATCTTAAATGTCACTCCAGATTCATTTTCAGATGACGGTTTATTTAGCAACCGGGAAGCAGCGCTGCGTCAGGCAGAAAAAATGGTGGCTGATGGTGCTTTGGTTATTGATATCGGGGGTGAATCCACTCGACCGGGAGCAAAATCTGTCTCGGACGATGAAGAGCTGGATAGAGTGGTTCCTGTTATTGAAAAAATACATCAGGAACTTGATGTCATTATTTCTATCGACACAAGCAAGGCAATTGTCATGAAAGAAGCGGCAAGTGCCGGT
Organism: gamma proteobacterium symbiont of Bathyaustriella thionipta; assembly: GCA_025656775.1. Taxonomy (GTDB): domain Bacteria; phylum Pseudomonadota; class Gammaproteobacteria; order GRL18; family GRL18; genus GRL18. Next base: position 19,235 of record JAHXHI010000025.1, on the reverse strand, counting down.
GCAGGAATGCTTAATGATGTGATGGCCCTGCGTGCAGATGGTGCGCTTAAAGCGGCTCAGGAAACAGGTTTACCTGTCTGTTTAATGCATATGAAAGGTGAGCCCCGGACGATGCAGTCTGAGCCGGTATATGATGATGTGTTTCTTGAGGTAAAAGGTTTTTTGACTCAGCAAATAGAACGATGTCTGGCCCAGGGATTTAAAAAAGAACAAATTATCATTGATCCAGGATTTGGCTTTGGTAAAACATTAGCGCATAATGTGAAGTTGTTTAAGCATATCAATGCCTTTACAGAACTGAACTTGCCTGTTTTAGTCGGGGCTTCACGTAAAAGCATGATCGGACAGATTACAGGCAGAAATACAGATGCTCGTCTGGCAGGTAGTCTTGCTCTGGCGACGTTGGCTGCAATTAGCGGCGCCGCGATTATCAGAGTGCATGATGTCGCTGAGACAGTTGATGCGATTAAAATAGCAAACGCCTTATATTAATATTATTTATGCTTACTAACGTGATAAACAAAGAAATAATTAAATGAAAAAAAAATACTTTGGTACTGATGGAATTCGTGGAAAAGTAGGACAGCATCCAATGACGGCTGACTTTGTTCTTAAATTAGGCTGGGCAGCGGGTCGAGTTTTAGCCAAGCAGGGACGAAGTAAGGCCGTCATAGGTAAAGACACCCGAATTTCTGGCTATATGTATGAGTCAGCTCTGGAAGCTGGTTTATCTGCTGCGGGTATAGACTGTCTTTTAACAGGGCCCATGCCAACTCCCGGCATAGCCTATCTGACACGAACAATGAATGCTCAATTAGGCATTGTCATTAGCGCATCACATAATCCTTATTACGATAATGGCATTAAATTCTTTTCCTCAGACGGTACAAAACTGTCGGATGAAATTGAACATGCTATCGAAGCAGAGCTTGAGCATGAAATGGTGACTGTTGATTCATCACAATTAGGTAAAGCCCAGCGCATCAAGGATGCTTCTGGGCGCTATATTGAACATTGTAAAGGTACTTCCCCATTTTTTATGGATTTGAACGGGCTAAGAATTGTGCTTGATACCGCCCATGGCGCTGCCTATCAAGTAGGTCCCAGTGTTTTTGCTGAATTAGGCGCTGAAGTCATTACGATTGGTAATGAACCAGATGGTGTCAATATTAATGAAAAAGTCGGTTCAACCTACCCTGAAACGCTGCAGCAGGTAGTCATGCAGCATCGTGCTGATTTAGGAATTGCCTTAGATGGTGATGCTGATCGGGTATTGATGGTTGACCATAAAGGTGAAATTGTTGATGGTGATGAATTATTATTCATTATTGCGATGGCCAGAAAGGATCATCAGGGGGCTAATGATTTTGGAGTAGTGGGTACATTGATGAGCAATCTGGGCATGGAAACAGCACTCAAACAATCTGGTTTAGGCTTTATTCGTGCTGATGTCGGTGATCGCTATGTTATGGAAGAGCTGAATAACCAGGGCTGGACTATTGGCGGTGAATCTTCAGGGCACATTATTTGTCTTGATCGAACAACAACCGGAGATGGTATTGTCGCAGCGTTACAAGTGCTGGCAGCCATTGTTGGCAGTAAAAAAACCTTAAATGAATTGAAAAAAGGGATGGATAAATATCCCCAGCATATGATTAATGTCAGAGTTGGAAAAAAAGTCGATCCACTGGCTTCGAAAGAGGTTGTAAAGGCCGTCGCTGATGCCGAACAACGTTTATCGGACAAGGGCAGGGTATTATTAAGAGCCTCGGGAACCGAGCCGCTTATCAGGGTGATGGTCGAAGGTTCAGATGAAAGACAGGTCTTGAAAGAAGTTAAAGAGCTCGCCGTTATTGTAGAGCAAGTGTTTAAGTAATAGAATAAATTTGATTACAAGCTAAGCAACATGATATTTTTATAGCCTCAGGAATTGATTTATTGCGGCAGTAGAGGTATCATTTCGCGCTGAATAAAAAAAGTAGGAAGAACAATGCGTACACCATTAGTAGCTGGAAATTGGAAAATGAATGGCTCCAGAGCGAGCGTAAAAGAATTAATCAATGGCGTGGTTGAAGGAGCTAAATCCCTGAACGGCGTAGAAGTTGCTGTTTGTCCTTCAATGATACACATCGCTGATGTTACAGCAATAGCTGGTGGCAGCAATGTTGCAGTGGGTTCTCAGGATGCCTGTACTGAACTTAAAGGTGCATTTACGGGTGAAACCTCTATTGACATGATTAAGGATTTTGGTTGTCAGTATGCGATTATCGGACATTCTGAGCGCCGTACAATCTATGGTGAAACCGATGAAATCGTTGCTGAAAAATATTCGGTAGTAAAAAAAGCAGGTGTAACCCCTATTTTTTGTATTGGCGAAACACTGGAAGAACGTGAAACAAATATCACTGAAGAAGTGTGTGCACGTCAAATTGATGCGGTCTTTGCTGCTGAAGGTGATAATGCATTTGAAGGTTCTGTGATTGCCTACGAACCTGTCTGGGCAATTGGTACTGGTAAAACCGCTTCACCAGAACAGGCACAAGCTGTACATGCTTTCATTCGTCAGCATATTGCCAGGCGCAATGCGGATATCGCTGAGAAAGTTCAGATTTTATACGGTGGTAGTATGAACCCTGCAAATGCCAAAGAACTGATTGGTCAAACTGATATTGATGGTGGTTTGATTGGTGGTGCTTCTTTGAAAGCAGAAGATTTCCTGGCAGTTTGTCAGGCTGGTCAGTAATTTAATTAAATATAAGATAATCTGGTAATAAAAATATGGAAGCAGTAATACTGGCAGTTCACATTGTCATTGCAATTACACTCATTGGCCTGATTCTGATTCAGCAAGGTAAAGGTGCTGATGCCGGAGCAGCTTTTGGCGGCGGCGGTGGTGGCGGTGCCTCATCAACTGTTTTCGGAAGTCAGGGCTCAGGTAATTTTTTAAGTAAATCAACTGCAATTCTGGCGACCGTGTTTTTTGTAACCAGTTTATTTTTATCTTATCTGTCAGGTCAGGTTTCTGCGGAAAAAACAGAAGCTGTTGACGTGTTAAATCGAGTAGAACAGATTCAATCTGAAGATAAGCCAGCAGTGCCTGTGTCAGCTAATACACCTGCTGAAACAACAGATAAACCCGCTTTACCCGATGAATAAAAGTAGTTTACTTTGCAAAATAGCTGATATTTTGTAATAAAATTTGCCGATGTGGTGGAATTGGTAGACACGCTATCTTGAGGGGGTAGTGGCTAATAGCTGTGCCGGTTCGACTCCGGCCATCGGCACCAAATTTAGATTTTATGTCATTATATAAAATATAATGACAGGGAAAGTAAGCTCACTTATGAAGTGAGCAATTGACAAAATCTGACTGAAAATTTTTCAGAATGTTTCTGTGATAAAGTAGTAAAAGAAAAAATATGAAAAAACGTCATAAAAAATAACTTTTCATGGTGTTGATTATAGTTTAAAGTATTACCAATTTCTTATTCAACGTCATAAATACCCTTTATTTAAGAACGTAGTTAAAAAAGAAAAATTAAACGATATTTGTGTTTGATATCCATCGGATCAGATATCGGATTAAGTAAGGATCTAATATGCTTGAAAATTATCTTCCCGTACTTATTTTTATGGGAGTAGGCCTTTTAGTTGGAATTGGAATGACTGTGATGGGGCTTATTTTATCTCCACATCGTCCTGATCGTGAAAAAAACTCCCCTTACGAGTGTGGTTTTGAAGCATTTGAAGACGCCCGCCTTAAATTTGATGTCCGCTATTATCTGGTCGCCATTCTCTTTATTATTTTCGATTTAGAAATTGCATTTCTTTTTCCATGGGCTGTTGTTCTCGATACAATAGGTACCTTTGGATTAATTGCTATGGCAATATTTCTAGGACTTTTGGTTGTTGGTTTTATCTACGAGTGGAAAAAAGGTGCACTTGAATGGGAATAGAGGGTATTTTAGAAGAAGGTGTTATTACAACAACCGCAGATAAGCTTATTAACTGGGCCCGAACCGGTTCAATGTGGCCTATGACCTTTGGTCTGGCCTGTTGTGCAGTTGAAATGATGCAGGCAGGTGCTTCTCGTTATGACCTGGACCGCTTTGGTATTGTTTTCAGACCCAGTCCGAGACAATCTGATGTCATGGTTGTGGCCGGGACTCTGGTTAACAAAATGGCCCCTGCTTTACGAAAAGTTTATGATCAAATGGCAGAGCCACGTTGGGTAATTTCCATGGGTTCCTGTGCCAATGGCGGTGGTTATTATCACTATTCCTACGCTGTTGTCAGAGGATGTGACCGAATCGTACCCGTCGATATTTATGTGCCGGGATGTCCACCAACTGCAGAGGCACTTTTGTACGGTATTATCCAGCTGCAGAATAAAATTAAACGTACTAATACGATTGCACGATAAGAGAACACGCTGAATGTCGCAATATTACTCTGAATTATCTGACAAAGTTACTAATGCACTTGCTGAAATAGAAAGCGTACAGGCAACGGTTGCCTACGGTGAACTGACAATTGAAGTAAGCAAAGAAAATCTTCTACAAATATGTCAGACATTACGAGACAATCAAGAACTGGCATTTGATACAATAATAGATATTTGTGGTGTGGATTATAGTACTTATGAATGTTCTAAATCCCATACGTCCCGCTTTGCCTCCGTTTATCATTTATTGTCTGTAAAAAATAACCATCGAATCCGTGTCAGAACCTGGTTGGATGATGATTTTCCGGTGGTAGACTCTGTTGTGTCAGTCTGGAACGGTGCCAACTGGTTTGAACGTGAATCATTTGATCTGTTGGGTATTTTGTATTCCGGGCATCCTGATTTACGTCGAATCTTAACCGATTATGGTTTTATTGGTCACCCATTACGCAAAGATTTTCCTATGGTTGGACAAGTTGAAATGCGCTACGACGCAAATAAACAACGTGTTATATATGAACCGGTTACTTTGGAAGAACGAGTGACCATTCCAAGAATTATCAGAGACGACAATCGTTATGCTGAGCGTCTTTCTAATAAAGGGCCATCCTCTGGTGACGAGGACAGTAATAGCCAAGGGGAAAGTGCTTAATGTCAGAAATTCAGAATTACACACTTAACTTTGGCCCCCAGCATCCTGCTGCCCATGGTGTGCTACGTTTAGTTTTAGAACTTGATGGTGAAGTCATACAAAGAGCGGATCCTCATGTCGGCTTATTGCATCGCGGTACTGAAAAACTGGCTGAGAGACGGATTTATAACCAGAGTATTGGTTATATGGATCGTTTAGATTATGTTTCCATGATGTGCAATGAACATGCTTATTGCATGAATATCGAAAAGCTACTGGAAATTGAAGTCCCCGAACGTGCGCAATATATTCGTGTCATGTTTGATGAAATTACCCGTATTCTTAATCACCTGATGTGGCTGGGTACTCACGCACTGGATGTTGGTGCAATGACTATGTTCCTTTACTGTTTCCGGGAACGTGAAGATTTAATGGATGCCTATGAAGCTGTTTCTGGTGCACGTATGCATGCCAGCTACTACCGTCCAGGGGGTGTCTATCGTGACTTGCCTAATAGTATGCCTCAGTATGAAGCATCACAATGGCATTCTCAATCAGAAGTGAATGAGCAGAATAAAAACCGTCAGGGTTCTTTACTGGACTTTTTAAAAGACTTTACCAACCGTTTTGAAGGTTATGTTGATGAGTATGAAACCTTATTAACAGACAATCGTATCTGGAAACAAAGAACCGTTGATATCGGTTGTGTGACGGCTGATGAAGCAAAAGATTTGGGTTTTACCGGTCCTATGATTCGCGCTTCAGGTGTTGCCTGGGATTTAAGAAAAATGGAGCCCTATGAAGTCTACGATAAAATTGATTTTGATATTCCAGTAGGCACGAATGGTGACTCTTATGACCGCTATGTCGTACGGGTCGAAGAAATGCGTCAGTCCAATCGAATTATCAGTCAATGTATTGACTGGCTTCAAGATAACCCCGGTCCCGTGATGCATGAAGATCATAAAATAACCATGCCTGAACGCATGGACATGAAAGAAGATATGGAAGGACTGATCCACCATTTCAAACATTTCACAGAAGGTTATGGGGTGCCCGAGGGCGAAGCCTATTGTGCTGTAGAACATCCAAAGGGTGAATTCGGCACTTATATTGTTTCAGATGGTGCCAATAAACCGTACCGTTTAAAAATCAGAGCGCCCGGCTTTGCACACCTTGCCGCAATTAATTTTTTAACTGAAGGTCACATGCTTGCTGATGTGGTTACAGTCATTGGTACACTTGATATTGTATTCGGGGAGATCGACAGATAATGCCTCAAGCGAACAACGAACTTATTAATGCGGCATCAAGAGTAGATATTGATCAATGGGTTGCAAAATATCCCGCTGATCAAAAACAGTCGGCGGTGATGGCTGCCCTGCGTATTGTTCAGGACCAAAACGGTGGTTGGTTGACCACCGCACTAATGGATGCAGTTGCTGATTACCTGGATATGGATAAAATTCATGTCTATGAAGTAGCGACTTTTTATTCCATGTATGAACACAAACCAGTGGGCAAACACAAGATCTGTGTCTGCACCAATATATCCTGTATGGTTTGCGGCTCAGGTGAAATTGTTGAGCACCTGGAAGATAAACTGGATATCAAGATGGGTGGAACAACCGAAGATAATCGTTTTACCCTCAAAGAAGTTGAGTGTCTTGGTGCTTGTTCTGGGGCTCCGATGATACAAATCGGTGAGAACTACTACGAAAATCTTGATGCAGAAAGAATTGATAAGATTTTAGACGAATTGAAATAGAAAACCACCTTCTTTAGAAGGTCAAAGCTTGAGTATCAGGCGGAGTATCGAATGGCAAACGAAGTTTGTTTTAGGACATTACATCTAGATGAACCATGGACACTGGAATCATATCTTAGTGTCGGTGGTTACCAGTCGTTGAAAAAAATTCTCACAGAGAAGATCCCGGCTGACGATATTATTGAGCAATTAAAAATCTCAGCTTTAAGAGGGCGAGGTGGTGCAGGGTTTCCAACGGGTCTGAAATGGAGTTTTATGCCACGTCAGACAGAAGGTCAAAAATATATCGTCTGTAACTCAGATGAAGGTGAGCCTGGTACCTGTAAAGACCGTGATATTTTACGCTATAACCCGCACCAGCTGATAGAAGGCATGGCTATTGCCGGCTATTGCATCGGTGCAGATACGGGTTATAACTATATACGTGGTGAATTTTGGGAACCCTATAGCCGTTTTGATAATGCCCTTAAAGAGGCTCGTGAAGCGGGTTATCTGGGTGACAAGCTTTTCGGTACTGACTTTAATTTTGAGTTGCATTCGCATTTGGGCGGCGGTGCCTATGTGTGTGGTGAAGAGACAGCATTACTTGAATCTATTGAAGGTAAAAAAGGCCAGCCTCGCTTTAAACCGCCTTTTCCTGCGGGCTTTGGACTGTATGGTAAACCCACGACGATTAATAATACCGAAACATTAGCCTCGGTACCGGTTATTGTTGAAAAGGGTGGCCAGTGGTTTCTCGAACACGGTAAGCCTGATAATGGTGGTACAAAAATATTTGCCGTATCAGGTAATGTGAAGCGTCCAGGCAATTATGAAATTGATATGGGCACACCATTTTCCGAGTTATTAGAAATGTGCGGCGGTATGAAAGACGGTTATAAACTTAAAGCCGTCATTCCAGGTGGTAGCTCTTCACCAGTGATACCCGGTGATCAGATGATGGATGTGACGATGGATTATGACGGTATACAGGCCGCAGGTTCAATGCTGGGTTCAGGTGCAGTGATTATCCTTGATGATAAAGTGTGCATGGTGAATGCTTTAGCCCGCTTATCACATTTTTATCAGGAAGAATCCTGTGGTCAATGTACTCCATGTCGTGAAGGCACCGGCTGGTTATCACGAATTATGCATCGAATTGAGCATGGTCACGGTAAACAGGAAGATCTGGATCTTTTAGATAAAGTTGCCGGAGATATCATGGGACGTACGATTTGTGCCCTTGGTGAAGCAGCTTCTATGCCGGTGAAAGGTTTTCTTAAGCATTATAGAGATGAATTCCAATACCATATTGATCATAAGAAATGTATGGTTGGAGCGGGCAGTAAATGAGCTGACAACACGTCGCTTAACTATTTAACAAACTCTTTTATTTAAAGACGGATTTACGAGTATTTAATATGGTAACTATCGAAATTAACGGTCAACAGGTTGAAGCCGAGCAAGGTCAGATGCTTATTGAAGCAGCTGATAAGGCAGGTATAGCCATCCCCCGTTTTTGTTATCATAAAAATTTATCAATTTCCGCCAGTTGCCGAATGTGTCTTGTGGAAGTGGAAAAAGCACCTAAACCCATGCCGGCATGTGCCACTCCGGTTGCTGATGGTATGGTCGTCAACACCCAGTCAACTTATGCTTTAGCGGCACAAAAATCAGTGATGGAATTTTTACTGATTAATCACCCATTGGATTGTCCTGTTTGTGATCAAGGTGGAGAATGTGATTTACAGGAGTTCTCTATTGGTTATGGTGATGATAAATCCAGATATGCCGAAATTAAACGTGTCGTTAAAGATAAAAATATTGGTCCATTAGTCGCAACAGAATTAACACGTTGTATTCACTGCACTCGCTGTGTGCGCTTCGGTCAGGAAATTGCCGGAATGCGTGAGTTAGGTGCAACAGGACGTGGTGACTGGATGGAAATCGGTACTTACATCAGTAAAAGTGTTGATTCGGAATTATCGGGTAATATTATCGATCTCTGTCCAGTAGGCGCTTTAACATCTAAGGTATCACGCTTTACCTATCGTGTTTGGGAACTGGCCAGTAACGACAGCATTAGTGCTCATGACTGTGTGGGTTCAAACTGTAATGTTCAGACTAAGAATGGTGAAATTAAACGGGTAATCGCGCGTGAAAATGATGCCATCAATGATGCCTGGATTTCTGATCGAGATCGTTATAGTTTTGAAGGTTTACAAAGTGATGAGCGTCTGACGACGCCAATGATTAAAAAAGAGGGCAAATGGGCTGAAGCAAGTTGGGATGATGCCTTACAATTTGCGGTGAATGGTCTCAAAGACATTGATGATAAAACGCAAATAGGGGCAATCTGCTCACCTTCGGCCAGCACTGAAGAAATGTACTTACTGCAGAAGATGATGCGTGGTATCGGCAGTAATAATATTGACCATCGTCTGCGTCAGTCAGATTTTAGTGCCCAGGATCAAGATCCGGTATTTCCCGGGCTGGGTATGAGTGTTGCTGATATTTCAGCTCAGCAGGCAGTATTAGTTATTGGTTCAAATGTTCGTAAAGAACAGCCTATTATGGGTCACCAGTTAAGACAGGCAAGTCTAAACGGGGCAAATATTTCATTTGTTAATCCTGTTGACTTTGATTTTAATTTTAATGTGGCTCATGCATTTACTATCGCTCCATCACATATATTTAAAGAGTTAAAGGTGCTGGCAAAAGCTACATTGGAAAACTCTTTATCTGCTGCACCAGGAGGCCTGGCTGCTCTGGTTTCTTCAGTAAAAGTGACAGATGAACATAAGCAATGTATTACTGAATTATCAGAAGCAGACAATTCAGTGGTTATGCTGGGAACTCTTATTCAGGCGATGCCTAACTACGCATCAATAAGAATGCTTGCTTCTTATATTGCCGATGCCACCAACTCAACGCTGAGTTATCTGAGTCCAGGTGCCAATACAGCAGGTGCCTATTTGTCCGGTTTATTACCCAATCGCACTCATGTTTCGCAAGCGACATCAACGAATACCGACGGTTTAAATACTCAGGCAATGTTAAATGCAAATCTCAAAGCCTATCTGCTTTATGGCATTGAAGCTGAGCGTGATTTAGATAAGCCGGTACAAGCTGTCAATGCACTCAACAATGCACAATTCGTTGTTTCTCTAAGTGCTTTTGTGACGGATGCTATCAAGGCGCACTCTGATGTGATATTGCCTGTTGCAGCAATGACTGAGTCATCCGGTACATTAATTAATGCCGCTGGCAGCTGGCAGAGTTTTACTGCAGTGAGTAAAGCAAAGGGCCTGTCCAAGCCAGGCTGGAAAGTATTGCGTGTCATGGGTAATCTGTTTAATATCGGTGGTTTTGACTATCAAAGCTCTGAAGATGTGATCAACGAACTTAAATCAGAAGGGCAGTCAGAAACGAGTAAGAGCAGCAATCAGATTAGCTGGATGTGCCCGGAAAATATCAGCGCGCAAACAAGTGATGTTCAAAGAATTGCTGAATTACCAATCTATAATGTCGATGCGGTTACCCGCAGGGCAACAGCATTACAGCAGACACAGGATGCTCAGGTTGATTGTGCCCGAATTAACTCAGCTCTTGCGAAAAAATTAAAACTTGAAGAGTCACAGCCAGTCACAGCAAAGCAGGGTGATAACACGGCTGATGTGACTATCAGCATTGATGACAGAATTACTGATAATTGCGTTTATCTGCCGGCGGGTAACGTCGCAGCGTCGTCTTTAGGCGGTGGCTTTGATGCAATTGAACTATTAAGTAAAAGCTAATTAAGCGGAGCAAATTTTGGTAGACCTGATTTTATCCATTTATGAAATACCGGTGATAAATATACTCGTCAAGATCGTTGTGATTTTGGTGCCGTTATTACTAACAGTTGCCTATTTCACTTATGCTGAACGAAAAGTGATTGGTTATATGCAGGTACGTATCGGCCCAAACCGTGTCGGACCAAGAGGTTGGCTACAGCCCATTGCGGATGCTATGAAACTGATGTTTAAGGAAATTATTTTTCCTTCCGGTGCGAATAAAGTTCTTTTTACTATTGCGCCCACTCTGGCGATTTCAACAGCATTAGCTGCCTGGGCTGTGATTCCATTTGGTGCAGAAATGGTTCTGGCTGATATAAATGTTGCCTTACTTTATATTCTTGCGATGACTTCAGTGGGTGTTTATGGTGTGATTCTGGCAGGCTGGGCTTCTAACTCCAAATATGCAATTATGAGTACCTTAAGAACAGCGGCACAGGTTGTTTCTTATGAAATAGCAATGGGCTTTGCTCTGGTTGGTGTTGTTATGGCAGCAAGAAGCCTTAATATCGGTGACATTGTTGCTGGACAAAGCGGCAGTATCTGGGGGTGGTATATGTGGCCATTATTACCGCTATTTGTCATTTATTTTATCTCCGGTGTGGCAGAAACTAACCGTGCCCCTTTTGATGTGGCTGAGGGTGAATCAGAAATTGTTGCTGGTTTCCACGTAGAATATTCCGGTATTTTATTTGCCATTTTCTTCCTGGCTGAATATGCCAATATGATCCTGATTTCCATCATAGCGGCCTTGTTATTTATGGGCGGCTGGTTATCACCATTTCAAGGTGTTGAATTCCTGGGCCTTGGTTCAAGTTTCCTTGCAGCTTCCAGTATTGTCTGGCTGCTTAGTAAAACTGCAATCTTTATGTTTCTGTTCTTATGGTTCAGAGCAACTTTCCCGCGCTATCGTTATGACCAGATCATGCGTTTAGGCTGGAAAGTATTTATACCTGTAACAATCGTCTGGATTTATGTGATTGGCATTATGTATTATGCAGAACTAGCACCCTGGTTTTTAAGGGATAAGTAAGAGATAAGTTAATGAATATATATATCCCGGAGATGGCATTGATAAAGAGCGCTTTAATTAAGCTCGCTTTAGTAAGGAGTATTGGGTGAAACAATTAACTCAATTTTTTAATAGTCTATTTTTGGCCGAATTGTTTAAGGGCCTGAGCGTGACTGGACGTTATCTTTTTAAGAAAAAAATAACGGTGCAATATCCTGAAGAGAAAACACCACAGTCTTTTCGTTTTAGAGGACTGCATGCGCAACGTCGCTATGCCAATGGTGAGGAGCGTTGTATTGCCTGTAAATTATGTGAAGCGGTTTGTCCTGCTCTGGCTATCAGCATCGAGTCAGAAGAACGTGAAGACGGCACTCGTAGAACGAAAAGTTATGATATTGATTTAACCAAGTGTATTTTTTGTGGATTTTGTGAAGAATCCTGTCCAGTGGATTCGATTGTAGAAACACGTATTTTTGAATATCACGGTGAAGAGAAGAGTGATTTATACATGACTAAGGAAAAACTACTTGCAGTCGGTGATAAATACGAAGAACAAATTGCAGCAGATAGAGCAGAAGATTCTGTCTATCGTTAAACCTTATTATTTAAGATAAGAACAGTATTAACAAATAAATAACGAACAGGTAGTACTTAACTGCCCAGCGTGGATATAGTTTATGGAAACAATTGTTTTTTATGTTTTTTCAGCCTTTATGATTCTGTCTGCCTTAATGGTGATCACGGTTCATAATCCGGTGCGCGCAGCATTCTTTCTGGTGCTGACATTTTTTGCTTCAGCAGCTGTCTGGCTTTTGCTGGAAGCAGAGTTTCTAGCAATCATCCTGATCATTGTTTATGTCGGGGCTGTTATGGTGCTCTTCCTCTTTGTGGTAATGATGCTGGACATTAATCTGACGGAATTGAAAAAAGGTTTTGTCAAAAATCTGCCACTGGCAGTGATTGCTGCTTTGGCGATGTTTGCTTTGATTTATATGGTTGTCGGTGGAGAACAGTTTGGTATTGAGAAATTTGCTGTACCCGAACGTCATGCTGCTGATTATAGTAATGTCTCTGCTTTAGGTCAGTTACTTTATACTGAATATGTTTACTCATTTGAAATAGCGGCTGTGATTCTATTAGTCGGTATTGTTGCCGCTATCAGCTTGACCTTAAGGCGTCGTCCCAATACCAGACATCAGAAAATTGAAGAACAGGTGGCTGTTAAAGGTACTGACCGTCTGCAGGTGGTCAAAGTTGAACCTCAGCCAAGAAAGCATCAGATTGTTAATTCAGAAGGAGGAAAATAATGCTGACTTTAACTCATTTTTTAGTGCTCAGTGCTATTCTTTTTTCCATCAGTTTAGCGGGAATATTTATCAATCGAAAAAACGTCATTATTCTGCTGATGTGTGTTGAATTAATGCTGCTGGCAGTTAATACCAACTTTATTGCCTTTTCATATTTTCTCGGTGATACAGCAGGTCAGGTATTTGTTTTCTTTATTCTCACAGTTGCTGCGGCAGAAGCTGCAATTGGCTTAGCAATTTTGGTTGTCCTGTTTAGAAATAAACGTACGATTAATGTTGAAGAACTTGATACATTGAAGGGTTGATACAGTGTTTGAAAATTATAGCGACTCACAAGTTTATCTTGCCATCGTTCTGGCACCGCTTATCGGCTCAATTATTGCTGGTGTGTTTAATGCTTATATCAGTCGAGCGGTAGCACATACGGTCACAATTGCAGGTGTTGCCATATCCTTTATTCTGGCGATGTTTGTTTTTAAATACTTTGCCTTTGATGGTGCTCAGACCTATAACGAAACGGTCTATACCTGGATGGTCAGTGATGGTTTTCGTTTTGAAGTGGGCTTCTTAATTGATAACCTGACATCAATGATGCTGGTGGTGGTTAGTTTTGTCTCCTTGATGGTGCATTTGTATACGATTGGCTATATGCAGGAAGATCCTGGCTATAAACGTTTCTTTAGTTATATTTCTCTGTTTACCTTCTCCATGTATATGCTGGTTATGTCTAACAACTTCCTGCAGTTATTCTTCGGCTGGGAAGCAGTGGGCCTGGTTTCATACCTGTTGATTGGTTTTTATTACAAAAAAGAAAGCGCTATTTTTGCCAATATGAAAGCTTTTCTGGTAAACAGAGTCGGTGATTTTGGTTTTATCCTTGGTATTGCCGGTGTACTGATGGTGTTTAATACGCTGGATTATGCTGATGTATTTGCCATGGCCAGCTCAAAAGCGGATTTAACCATAGAAGTTATCCCTGGTGAGCAATGGTCAATGATGACCCTTATCTGTATTTTATTATTTGTTGGTGCTATGGGTAAATCTGCTCAGGTGCCATTACATGTGTGGCTGCCTGATTCAATGGAAGGTCCCACACCCATTTCTGCTTTAATCCATGCGGCAACTATGGTGACAGCGGGTATCTTTATGGTGACCAGGATGTCACCGCTATTTGAATTATCTGAAACAGCACTGACATTCATTCTTGTTATTGGTGCGATTACTGCATTGTTTATGGGCTTCCTGGGTATTATCCAGAATGATATTAAACGTGTGGTTGCTTACTCGACATTATCTCAGCTGGGTTATATGACGGTTGCACTGGGTGCTTCTGCCTATTCTGCTGCTGTGTTCCATCTTATGACACATGCCTTCTTTAAAGCCTTATTATTCCTTGCGGCAGGTTCCGTTATTATTGGCATGCATCATGTTCAGGATATTCGTCAGATGGGCGGCCTGAAGAAATATATGCCGATTACTTACTGGACTTCATTGCTGGGTACGCTTGCATTGATTGGCTTCCCCGGTTTCTCGGGCTTCTATTCAAAAGACAGTATTATTGAAGCGGTTCATGCCTCAACGATTGCAGGTTCTGACTTTGCTTATTATGCTGTTTTAGCCGGTGTATTTATTACTGCGCTATATAGTTTAAGACTGTTCTTTATCGTGTTTCATGGTGAAGAGAGAATGGATCACCACACCAAAGAGCATCTAAAAGAATCTCCCTGGGTAGTGACTGTACCATTAGTTTTACTCGCTATTCCTTCTGTCATCATTGGCGGTATGACTATCAGTAGTGTTTTATATGGCGATTACTTTAATAATGTTGTCTTTGTACAACAGGCACATGATGTCCTGGGACACTTAAAAGAAACTTATCATGGTCCTTTATCGATGATTTTGCATGGCATTACTACAGCACCGTTTTTCTTGATGGCTGCAGGTATTGCAACGGCCTGGTATCTGTATATGAAAAACCCAGAGCTGCCAGCCAGAATTAAAGGTTCATTTGGTTTAATTTATGACATTCTTGATAATAAGTATGGTTTTGATGCATTTAATGAAAAAGTGATTGCCGGTGGTACGCGTGGTTTAGGTAATGTCTTTTCAAAATTCGGTGATATTATGATTATCGATGGGCTTATTGTTAATGGCTCTGCCAAAAGTGTTGCCTGGTTCTCAGGGATTATCAGGCACATACAAACAGGTTATTTATATCACTATGCATTTGCCATGATTTTGGGTTTAATTGGTTTATTGGCACTGGTTATCTTGTAAGCTGCTCAGATAAGAGCTGCTTTAAGGTAAGTTAAAGAACTTTTACATGACGGCTTAATAAGCGGTGTAAAAATTCATAATAAAGATTTTAGTAAAAAGGGTATTTAATTCATGTTTTCAAATTTGCCGTTATTGAGTCTGGTGATTTGGACTCCCATCATTGGTGGGATGCTGGTGCTGGCAACTGGAAGTAAAAACAATATTGAAGCAAAAGGGCTGTCTTTATTGGTTTCTTTAGTAACACTGGCACTCTCAATTCCATTATGGTCACAATTTGATGTCAGTCTTGCCAGTATGCAATTTGAAGAATTGATCCCCTGGATCAGCAGTTTTCATATTAATTATCATATCGGTATTGATGGTATCTCCATGCCGTTGATACTGCTCACTACGTTTATTACTGTTATCGTTATTATTGCCGGCTGGAAGGTGATTACTTACAAAACGGCTCAATATATGGCTGCTTTCTTAATTCTTGAAGGATTAATGATTGGTACGTTTGCCGCTATGGATGCCATGTTATTTTATGTATTCTGGGAAGCATTGCTGATTCCAATGTTTGTTATTATTGGTATCTGGGGCGGTCCTAATCGTGTTTATGCCACCATTAAGTTTTTCCTTTATACCTTCCTTGGCTCTGTATTGATGCTGATATCTTTATTGTATATGTATATGCATGCAGTTGATGTAAACGGTGTCGGTACATTCAATATTCAGGACTTACATAAATTACCTCTGGCGTTAAATGCACAGATATTAATTTTCTTATCATTCTTATTAGCCTTTGCAGTCAAAGTGCCTATGTGGCCAGTACATACCTGGTTACCGGATGCACACGTTGAAGCACCGACAGGTGGCTCAGTGATTCTGGCTGCTATTATGTTAAAACTGGGTGGTTATGGTTTTGTCAGATTCAGTTTACCTATTACACCTGATGCCAGTATGACACTGGACTGGCTGGTTATTTTCTTATCACTGATTGCGATTGTTTATATCGGCTTTGTGGCACTGGTTCAGGCAGACATGAAGAAACTGATTGCATATTCATCTATTTCACATATGGGCTTTGTCACCTTGGGTTTCTTCCTGTTATGGAAGATCACCGACAATACTGGCTCAGCATCAGGTGCTGTTTTAGGGCTTGAAGGTGGTATGGTGCAAATGATATCACACGGCTTTATCTCTGCCGCAATGTTCCTCAGTGTGGGTGTATTATATGACAGAATGCATTCACGTATGATTAAAGATTATGGTGGTGTGGTGAATACTATGCCTGCTTTTGCTACCTTTGCTGTATTTTTTGCCATGGCCAATGCCGGTCTGCCGGGTACTTCAGGCTTTGTGGGTGAATTCATGGTTATTATGGCTGCCTTTAAAGCGAATTTCTGGTACGCATTCCTGGCGGCTATTACCCTTATTCTTGGAGCTGCCTATACTTTATGGATGATCAAACGTGTTGTCTTTGGCCCAATTGCCAACGAACAGGTTGAGAACTTAGAAGATATGTCCGGACGAGAGTTTTTCATGATGCTGGTATTAGCTATTTCTGTGTTAATAATCGGACTATATCCAGCACCATTATTAGAAGTCATGCATGCCAGTATTGATAATCTGGTAGCGCATATATCAGTATCTAAAATACCTTAAAAAAACAGACTCCCTTAAATGACTCTAAACAAAGAGTTAAACAGAGAGTTGAGTAGTATGCTCTCTATTTAATTGAGCAGAAACAGGACTAGAGTAAGAAAACTATGAATTTTGCAACACCTGCCTTTATGCCAGCCATGCCGGAAATCTTCCTACTGTCGATGGTGTGTGTCATCATGATTATCGACTTGTTTTTGAAAGATGAAAGCCGAGGTGCGACTTACGTTCTGTCATTAATTGCCCTGATTGCTACCGCTTTTCTTGCTTTCTCTAATTTCTCAACAGAAACTATTTCTACCTTCAATGGCTCTTTTATTCTTGATCCTATGGCCACTATCTTAAAAATAGCCATCTGTATTATTGTTGTCGGTGTTTTTATTTACGCAAAAGACTATCTTAAAGATCGCAATATTTATAAGGGTGAATATTTTACTCTGGGTTTATTTGGTGTGCTGGGTATGATGGTCATGGTATCAGCCGGTAACTTCCTGACTGTTTATCTGGGCTTAGAGCTGTTGTCTCTATCAATGTACGCCATGATTGCCATGCAGCGTGACTCTATCGTAGCATCAGAAGCCGCTATGAAGTATTTTATTCTGGGTGCTATTGCATCGGGTATGCTTTTATATGGCATGTCTATGGTTTATGGCGTTACCGGTTCTTTAGATTTAGCAACTATCAATAAGGCTGTTTCAGGCGCTGATCGTGTAGTAATGAGTTTTGGTCTGGTATTTATTATTCTGGGTGTTGCCTTTAAACTGGGTGCTGTGCCATTTCATATGTGGATGCCGGATGTGTATCATGGCTCACCAACTTCAGTTACTCTCTATATTGCCAGTGCGCCAAAAATTGCCGCATTTGCTATGATGTATCGTCTGCTGGTTGATGGTCTGGCTGGAATGCAGGCTGACTGGCAAATGATCTTGATTATCCTTTCAGTATTATCAATGGTGTTTGGTAATATCATTGCGATTGCACAAACAAACATCAAGCGTATGCTGGCGTATTCAACGATATCACACGTCGGCTTTATCATTATGGGTGTGATTGCCGGTACTCAGGCAGGTTATGGTGCCTCAATGTTCTATGCCATCGTTTATGCCATTATGAGTGTTGCCGGTTTTGGTATGATTGTTCTGTTAAGCCGTGCCGGATTTGAAGCTGAAAATATTGAAGACTTTAAAGGGCTTAATCAAAGAAGTCCCTGGTTTGCCTTTGTTATGATGGCTATTATGTTTTCCATGGCAGGTGTCCCGCCATTCTTGGGGTTCTGGGCAAAAATTGCGGTCTTACAGGAAGCGGTTAACAGTGGTTTTCTCTGGCTTGCAATTATTGGTGTAATGGCTTCAGTTGTTGGTGCTTTTTATTACCTTCGTGTCGTTAAAGCAGTTTACTTTGATAAACCGGTTGATGAGACTCCTCTGCAAGCCAGCATGGATATCCGCCTGACATTAAGTTTAAATGGTATGGCAATATTAGCGCTTGGTCTTTACCCTACCGCTCTTATTACATTATGCATTAGTGCTTTTAGCTGAAAGATAAACCACACTCTCCGAAAAAACCTGTCATTGACAGTTTTTTTTTTGTGTTGAATTTATATTATCTAAATTAAGATTAGTTGCAGTCAATACTCAAACCAGCTCTCATTATTGAAAAATAGTTTCCTGATTCTCATATGTTGAGAATGCTTTCACAATAAAAAAAATCGTTTACGATAGACTTGTCCTTGTTTTTAATAGTTGATTAAAAGGTGCTTTTTATGTTGATTTATATTGATATCTTCTTATCCAGTTTTCCTTAAATGTATAACAGGTTTATTTTCCATCAAATGAAATTGTCAGAACTTGAATCAGTTATCCAGTTGATCTCTGCGGTATTTAAAGTCCCATCAAAAAAATGCGCTCAGCAGGGCTGGTTACTGCTGATGGTGGTTTTATTGCTCTTGTGTCGCCCGGTTTATGCGCTTGAATCCTATGTCTTTAATATGCAGGACGTCCAGATACGCACCATGATATCAACGGTCTCTGAAGTGACGGGCAAAAATTTTATTATCGATCCGAATGTTAAGGGCAAAGTCACCGTTATCTCCAATAAAAGTATGTCAGCAAACGAAGTATATCAGATCTTCTTATCGCTTCTGGATGTGCATGGCTATTCTGTGGTACCGACGACTGAGTCCAATACCTTTAAAATCATTAAAGGGATCACCGCCAAGTCCAAGGCAGTACCCAATGATTTAAACAATACTTTTAAAGGGGATCAACTGGTTACCCGCGTATTAAAGATCAAACATACCCAGGCCATGCAGCTGGTTCAGGTATTAAGACCTTTAGT
>JAHXHI010000323.1 GCA_025656775.1 gamma proteobacterium symbiont of Bathyaustriella thionipta | reverse complement strand
TTCAATATCTAGCCGATAATTTTTCACGAAAACACTTCTTTTTGATATTAAGTTGTTGTTTTATATATCACAAGAAGACCTGCACCCGTACTAAAGCAACTGATGATAACTCCAGCGTTCCATTTTTTGGTGATATTCCCATCATTGGTAATGCTTTTAAACATCAGCGTGAATTAGCTGTAAAATCTGAATTGGTGATTATGCTTAAAGCCACTTATCTGGCCGATGACGAAGCGATTAATGCGACCCTGCAGGAAACGCAAGAACGTTTTAGAGGTTTGGAGAAGTATGATGTCAGCGGCAGGCCTTCGAGTAAAGAACCTTCAACCTGGTTTAAGCCATAAAACCTAATGTATCTTGATTTTTTTAATCTAAATAAGGAACCTTTTGCCCTCACGCCTGATACGAGTTTCTTTTTAGATTCCGGCCCCTTTAAGGATGCGTTGGAGACATTAATGGTTGCGGTTAATAATGGCGAAGGCTTTATTAAAGTCGTAGGAGAAGTCGGCACAGGTAAAACGCTCTTGTGTCGTAAACTGCTCAATAGCGTACCTGATGACATCATTAACAGCTATATTCCAAACCCCAATATTTCATCCAAGACACTGACTTTAGCTTTGGCTAAAGAACTTTGTATCAAATTTCCTGCTTCAGCCAATGAGTATACACTGCAGCAATTAATTACTGCCCGGCTAATCAGCTATTACAATGATAATAAAAAAGTGATTCTTTGTATTGATGAAGCACAGGCAATGCCAGATAAAACCCTGGAAGCCTTAAGATTATTGACTAATCTGGAAACTGAAAAAAGCAAATTGCTGCAAGTTATTTTATTTGGTCAGCCAGAGCTGGATGAAAAATTAAAATCAAGACATCTGCGACAATTCAGACAAAGAGTCAGTTTTTCATTTCAACTAAAACGGCTTGATATCGATGTTATGATTGCTTATATTACTCATCGGCTGACAATGGCCGGTTATAGTGGCAGTGAACTCTTTCAAATGTCAGCACTGCATTTATTGCATCGATATAGTCGAGGTATTCCCCGATTAATTAATGTGATTGTTCATAAATCGCTGATTCTTTGTTATGGAAAAGGATGCCCACAAATAACCAAAGCGATTATGAAACAGGCTATTGCTGATACAGAAGATGCCTATATTGATAAAACGCATCAGTCAAATTCTTCTCGAATCTGGATGCTCAGTTTTTTGGTATTCAGTGCATTATTGATGACTTATTGGATAATGACATGAGTGTTATTAATCAGATGTTACGTGATCTTGAAGAGCGAAAGCTTAAAGAGGTAGCGTCTGAACATTATATTGATGAGGTCAATATTGTCGCCAGAAAAACAATGAGTCCCTGGTGGATTCTTTTACCTTTTATCATTATCATTGTGGTGGCCATTAATTTGTCTTTACATTTTTTAAATAATAATAAACGAGATGCTACGCCCACTGAACCACCCGCTATAATAACTCAAAATAAAGCGCTATCAATTGTCCCGGATTTACCAGAAAATCTCTCAGAGATAAAACCGCAGACACGCAGCCATTTTGTTGATTCAAAAGAAACTCATATCACTATTAATAAAATGATACCACCAATAAATAAAGAGACCATTATTGAAAAATCAAAAGCACAGACAATAGAAAAAGCAGAAAAAAAAGCGATCATTGTGACTGACAATGTAGAATCGAAAACAAAAATTGAAATCAATCAGCAATTGCCAGTGAAAACAGTCATGACTCAGCCTGTTAAAAATAATTCACCGGCCAGGAAACAAATAATTAAAGAGAAAGTACCGGTAAAGGTCTCATCGGTTAATGTCAAAGTAAAGTCACCCGTAAAAAATCAGACAAAAACAAGCAAAATAAAGTCGTCGGTTACTACTGAAAAATTAATCTATCAGGCGAGATTACTCATGTCTGATAATCAAATTGAAGCCATTGAATTATTAGAAAATAATAGCAAAAAAATATCACCCGATGCGGACTATTTTTCCTTGCTGGCAAACCTGTATCAACGCAGGCAAAATTATGACAATGCGATCGTATATTATCGCAAGGCACTTGAAATTGCACCAAATAAAGGTGAAATATGGATTGGATTAGCCCTGGCTTATCAGACTACGGGCGAAGAAGATAATGCAGCGGCGGCTTTTAAACAAGCATTAACTAAAGATGACCTGAGCTTGAAATTGAGAGCCTATGCACGTGAGCAAATAGGGCGCTAAATCCTGATAAAGCGATAAGATAAATAACAAATTTTATCTTAAAACAAGAAATAAAGCCGAGTTTCCACGTTGAATATTAAGTGCTATGGTTTTATTTGTCTTTTTCTGAGCTAATTTTTTTAAATCATTAATTGAGTTAATGCTTTGCCGATTAACAGCAATGATATAGTCATTTTCTCGTAAGCCGGATTGCCAGGCAGGAGACGCCTGGGTGACATTTAATACCTGTACACCCTGATTTTTGTGATTTTGAGCAAAGCGGGCACCTTCTAGCGCCGGGTGTAAATGCTGTCCATTAAAGCCCTGTATCTGGTTTTGTGTAGCGCTTGAAGATGATATGACTTTATCGCCGCCAATGATGGTTTTAATGATTAATGTTTTTTTACCGCGCAGTATTTTTAACTGAGTAGTATCACCAGGACGCTTTAAGCCAATATAATTACGTAAATCAGATGAGCTGGTAATTGTTCTGCCATTGGCGGCAATGATAATATCACCGGCTTTAATACCCGCTTTGCTGGCGGCAGAATCTGCTATAACCTGAGCAACAACTGCACCCTGTTTTACTTTTACGCCAAAGGCTGAGGCTAATTCCGGTGTTAAATCCTGTACCTGAACACCGAGTAAACCACGCTGAATAGAACCATGTTTTATGAGCTGGTCCATAACCGATTTGGCCATATTGACAGGAATGGCAAAGCCAATACCTATATTACCGCCGCTTTGGGAGAAAATAGCGGTATTTATTCCGACTAATTCACCATGCAGATTCACCAGAGCACCACCGGAGTTTCCTGGATTAATTGAAGCATCCGTTTGAATAAAATCCTCATAACCCTCAATGCCCAGTCCACTGCGGCCCAGCCCGCTGACAATACCGGAAGTTACGGTTTGACCCAGACCAAAAGGGTGGCCAATGGCCAGTGTAAAATCACCGACCCGTAATTTATCAGAATCTGAAAACTTGATTTCTGAAAGCTTGTCATCGTTCACCTTAAGCAGTGCGATATCAATTTGCGGATCGGTACCAATCAGCTCGGCAATCAGTGCCCGCCCGTCTTTTAAAGTCACCAGTATTTCACTGGCATTATCAATGACATGGTTGTTGGTCAGAATATAACCCTTTTTCGCATTAACGATGACACCCGACCCCAATGCATGGGAGCGACGTTGTTGATGCTGAGGAATATCAAACTTAAAAAAACGCTTAAACAGCGGGTCATTAAGAAACTCGGGTAATTGACTGCTGCCCTGATAATGTCCTCTGGTTGAGATATTGACAACGGCCGGAGTCACTTTTTCTAACATGGGAGCAAGAGTAGGCAGAGCCTTATTTTGACTATCATGAGTCGGCAATGCGTGCACTGTGCTTAGGATTAATAAGGAAATAAAAAAGATTGACAGAATAGAACAACAGGTTTGTTTTTTAATCATAGTCATAATAATTTCAAGTCTGAATAAATGAGTTAATGAGTTATAATTTATGTGACCTTTACAAAATAAATTAGTTCAGTATTTATTACCAGCAAAACGTATAAAATGAAGCGTGTACAGGGCGCTGTTCAATCTGAAAATGTCACTATTTATGACAGGCTTAAGAGCGATTATTAATAATTTTCACGCGGATTATATTGACTCAACTCTGACATCTTTTCATAGAGCTCTTTTAGCGCCTCAGTATTCGCATCAGGTGTCATTATCTGTAACACCACGAATTGATCACCGGTGTCTTTGCCGGGCAGACCACGACCCTTTAAGCGGAGTTTTTTACCACCTGGAGTCTTTGCTGCCAATTTCATTTCCACAGTACCACCAAGTGTGGGGATCGATAATTTAGTGCCTAATGCGGCTTCCCAGGGAGTAATGGGCAGTACAAGATTAATATCTTTACCATCAATAGTAAAATATTTATGACGGTTAAATTTTACTTCCAGGAATAAATCACCATTAGTCGGCCCGGAGCCACCCTGTCCGCTTAAGCGTATTTTTTGACCTTCTTTAATGCCCTTAGGAATCTTTACTTTCAGTTTTTTGGTGCCGCTGGTACCGGGAATATGGACATGCAGAGAACGTTCAGCACCCTTATATGAATCTTCTAAATCAACGGAAATACTGACCGTTTGATCTTGACCTTTCTGAGGACGTCTTCTTTGCTGACGGGTAAATGTATCTTCCTGGCCGGTAAATTGCCCTCCCTGGGAATTAGTAAACATACTGTCAAATATGTCGTTAAAACTACCTTGTCCGAAACCGCCGAAATTACTGCTTCTGCCTCCCCCGGGTGGTGGAGTAAAGCCGCCGCCGCTAAAGGGGTTGCCATCAGCAGAGCCAAAACGATCATAATTAGAGCGTTTTTCCTTATCTTTTAAGACATCATAAGCTTCATTAATTTCTTTAAAACGTTCTTCTGAATTTTTAACTTTGCTTACATCAGGATGATATTTACGAGCCAGTCTACGATATTGCTTTTTTATATCAGAGTCGCTGGCACTGCGCTTGACTCCTAAAATTTTGTAATAATCTTTCTGTGACATAAGGGTATAAGTGTTATCTTTAAAGTTGGTTAGGCTACAATATGGGGCTTTAACTTCAAAAAAGAAGTGTTTTGTCTGTTTTTATTAAGACGCTTACATTAAGAAAGGTATTTTATGCTTACAGAGACACAAAAACAATTTATCTTTAAACGGTCACTCTTTCAAAAAATTTCAGGCTATATTGCCTGGAGTATTGGATTTTCTACAGCTGCTGCATGGGGACTGATGTTTTGGTTTAAACCAGAAATGGTGAGTCCTCAAGCTGTTTTGGATTTATTGAAAGAAAAAAGTGAGAGTGGCTTAGATTTATCGCCACTGACCGATATTGCTGTTTTGGCAGTAACGGGCGCTACTGCCATTTCAGCATTGTTTGTGATCATTATTCTACTGGCTTTTATAATGAACTCCTGGAATAAGAAGGAAAAACAATATTTATCAATTATAGACAGTTTAGAAAAAGGGCTGTTATAAGCGACTTAAAATACCGGGTTGTTGCTGATTCTAAGTGTTGCAACCCAAAACACGTTCAAATTCAGAAAATGTTTTTGCCACTTCTGTGGTATCCATATGCAAACCTAATAATTTACTTAACAGACTAATGGAAAAAATACCGCGAATTTGATAAATGTCTTCGCTTGGCTGTTCCAGAACAAGCGCATGCTGACGGTTCAGCTGTTTCATTGTTATGGCAATATCGCCCACTCGTGCTTTTTTAACGGCTTTCCAGTCCAGTACATCAATATTCTCAATTCCAGTCATAATATCCAGGACACAGACTTCAGAGCGGGGTACGCCATTTGACTGCTGAAACTGGATGGGTCTTTCACCCTGTATGTCACTATAAGTAATTAAGCCGATAATTTTATCTTTAGAATCAGTGACGAATAACAACTTGACCTTCAGTCTGAGCATACGATCAGTTGCTTCATTTAAATTACAGGAGGGTGAGATAGTCACTGCATTGATTGTTGTTAAGTCAGTCATTATCTTAATTGCTGGATCTTCCAGCTTAACTTTTTCCTGAGGATAATGACTTGGGTTACATAAGTTTGCTGCAACTTGAAGTGATTTAATTTCCAGCACTTGATAATTACAAGGCATTGTAAGTCTCCTTAAAAAATATCTTACATGGGTAACATAAATAGAATTGTCCTCCCGCACCCTGAGAGAAGCACATTTCCTGGTTTTTTTTGAACAACTTTAATCGTTGCAATTAAATGTAGACGAAGAAAGTTGGAAATACAATAAAAATGAAAAAATTGGTGTGGCTTTTAGATTATTGTCTATGAAGTGAAGGTTGACTTGAAAGAATGAACAAGTCTCTATCTTTTAACCATTAATATCGATAAAAGATAGAGAGATTGTTAATCAGTTAAAGTGCCATTTCTTTTAATTTTTTAAGCGCTCTCACTTTAACGACGGTTGTTGCTTTTTTCGCCTTAAACATCATTTCTTCACCCGTAAATGGGTTGGTACCTTTTCGGGCCTTAACGGCAGGCTTCTTAACCGTCACTATTTTTAATAGACCAGGAAGTAAAAATTCACCACAAGCGCGTTTTTTAATATGACGCTCTATTAACAAATCTAATTCAGCAAGCACGGTAGCAACATCTTTTTTGCTGATTTCGGTATTTTCTGATATTTCAGTTAAGATTTGAGATTTGGTCATTTTATTTTGAATGGCCGTTGTTTTTGCTTTCTTGGTTGCAACTGCTTTTTTTACAGGTGCTTTTTTAGTTGCAGCCTTTTTCTTGATCGCTTTTTTTACAACCGCTTTTTTGGTGACAGCTTTTTTAGCAATTACTTTCTTTTTACTGACCGCTTTTTTGGTAATCACTTTCTTTTTGCTGACTGCTTTTTTTTTGTTTGCAGCTTTCTTTTTTATAGCCATGAGAACTCCCGGTAGGTACGAGTTAAATTTAAATTGGGCTAAGGCCTTCCGTTATAGATTCAAATACAACAGATAACATCTTAGTCTATGATGTAAGCATAATCATAGATATCAAAGATGTATAGTGTTTTTTGAAGAAAAACTGCAGAATATTTTAAATATTAGGATTTATTCAATAATTTTAATAAAAAAAGGACAAAAAAGTGATTGAATCAATAAAAATAGATGTTTCAGCCCAGGGGTTACATGAGATAACACATCAAATCGAACGTGTCGTTCGACAGTCAGATGTCAATAATGGTTTGTGTACAGTCTTTGTGCAGCATACTTCGGCCAGTTTAATCATTCAGGAGAATGCCGACCCATCAGCAAAACATGATTTAGAAAACTGGTTAAATCGTTTGGTACCTGAGCATGATCCACTATACACCCATACTTTTGAAGGGGCAGATGATATGCCGGCACATATTAAATCAGCAATAACAGCAACATCAATTGCGATTCCCGTTATGCAAAAAAGGCTGGCACTGGGTACATGGCAGGGACTGTATTTATGGGAACATCGTAAGCAACGAGGACAAAGGACAGTTATCATCCATGTGGCTTAATGGTATTACTAATAAAAGAGTTATCTAATACGGTTTCTTTTTGGTATTATTCAAATTGATAGTAGTGGAAACATTTTTATTGAGCAAAGCAGTTTGAGATATTTTAAGAGGACAATGGCATGAGTTGGTGGGGTAAATTTTTAGGTGGTGCAGTTGGTTTTACTATGGGAGGCCCTCTTGGTTTATTAATTGGCGGTGTGATTGGTCATAAATTGGTTGATAAGCCACTGCAAGGCAGTGACAACGAATTAACTCAGGCGGCTTTCTTCTCCGCTACGTTTTCCATTATGGGACATATTGCCAAAGCGGATGGACATGTCAGTAAAGATGAAATTGCGATGGCGCAGCAGATCATGGATCACATGAAATTAGATGCGCAGCAGAAACGTGCGGCAATTGAACTCTTTAATAAGGGAAAACAAAGTAATTTTGATCTTGATGGTGTTTTAGCTCAATTTAAACAAGTGGCGCATCGTCGTACCACCTTATTACAGATGTTTCTGGAAATACAGCTTCATGCAGCTCTGGCTGATGGACAAATTGATGCTGCTGAACAGCTTATTATTAATAAAATTGCCCAACAGCTGGGATTTAGTGCGCGCCATATTGAACAACTCACGGCGCTGGTTCGATCCAATCTGGGGCTGGGAGGTAATCGTTATCACTATGGCACAACCGATTCACATAAAAGTCACTCTGAATTACTTAAAGAAGCCTATGAGATGTTAGGCATGACCCGTTCTGCCAGTGATGCCGAAGTGAAAAAATCGTATCGCCGCTTAATGAATCAACATCATCCTGATAAACTGGTTTCTAAGGGGTTACCGGAAGAAATGATTCAGATGGCGACTGAAAAAACACAGCAAATTAAAGCCGCTTATGAAATGATTAAAGAAACTCGAAAACGTTGAGTTTCTCAGGGGGATTTTAAGGTGAATAATTCCTCCCCCTTTCAATTTATCCGCTACTATGTCAAGTCAAACGTTATTAGCAATCTCAAATTTGTTGTGCTTTTATAAACATCTTTTGCTAAAGATTGATATATTTACCGCCACTGGCCACAATAATGGTAATAAGACCGAGTACTAAATTAGTGGTGACTAATTGACGTATTTTATTCATAAGCGCACCACCGGTGGGATATTCTTTATTCGCTACCGCGCTTTTTAATTGTTGATAGGGGACAAAGAAAATGTAGATGTAAATACAGCTCATAATAAGTCCAATAAGATGCATGATTTCAATATAAAGTGCTTTTAATCCTGAAAAACCGCCAAATACATCAAAAATCATCCAATAGCCTGAGATAAGAATAGTGGCGACGGTAATCCAGACCCAAAAGAAAAAACGACCAAAAACAGCCACCCAAAGGGATAAACGCAAAGGGGGGGGCTAATTTTTCAACAGCAGATGGTCTCAATACCATATGGGCAAAAAACATACCTCCTACCCAGATAACGGCTGCGATTAAGTGAAGTGTGAAAGCAAAAGAGTAGCTCATAAAAAGTCCTGAATTAAAGAAAAATAGATTGCTATCGGGTTAATTTAGTTTATAGCAGAATAGAATTCTCAGAGTAAATAGCAATTTCCAGCTGAAATTTTTGTTTTGTGCTTTCATTGCGGCTGTTTTTCGTGCTTTTGCTGAGCGTAAGACCGAGTCAATATCTTCACTACCATAAAGATCAAGCAGGGGGATTTTTATTTTTTCAAGCATTACAGGGCTGTTTAATGGTGCTGATGCAGTTGATGATGGCGTGCCGATAAGTACGGCGGCATTGACTATAGGTAAGCCTTCCGGGGTTGTTTTATCAAGGTTAAGCTGCAGGTAATTTAAACTCATTAACGTACCAAAACTATGCGCAATGAGGGTAATGTAATGATATTCTTTTGCTCTTAGAAAATTAATAGCCGCATCAATTCTTGGTACAGAAGATTCAATGACCTGGGTGCGGCTTTGTGCATCCTTTTTATCAAGGAAGAGCAATGGCAATTGAATGGATAATGTTGCCCAGCCTTTGTCGGGTAGTTCGGTACGTAATGGATGAATGATATCGTTCCAATCAGGATGCGCGCCCGTACCGTGCATTAATACAATAGCTCCTCTGGATGTCGAAGTGGTATGCGGAGTATAGATACTAAAAAAAGTGGATTCACTCTTATTGTCTGCCGAATCAGGGGCTGCCAGAGGAAGGTCAAGTGCTTCACCAATGACAATATTGTCTCTTAATTGTTCTGCCCAACGCTGTTCACTGGCTGTATTCATTGCAAAAACTTCCATAGAAATAAGGGATATGAGACAGATGATTAAACAATAAAAGTGTTTTTGACCCGCAAAGAAGTGATTAAATGCTGAAATATTCATAGTTATCGTTTAAAATGGCCGTTTGTATTTTTCGATATTGAGATTTTTACATAATACATGGAAATCAGCTAATTCCTGATAATTCTTAATAATTATGTGGAAAACAATAGTTTAATAATTTTATGGGGATTTGTCATGGCAAAATCTTTAATTGCACCATCTATTTTATCTGCTGACTTTGCTCGTTTAGGCGAAGAGTGTGTTAACGTTCTGGACAGTGGTGCTGATGTCATTCATTTTGATGTTATGGACAACCACTATGTACCAGTTTTGACCATTGGGCCATTGGTCTGTGAAGCATTAAGAAATCATGGAATTACACAGGAAATTGATGTCCATCTTATGGTCAAGCCTGTTGATAATATTATTCCTGAATTTGCTAAAGCAGGTGCAAGTTATATTACTTTTCACCCTGAAGCATCAGAGCACATTGATCGCAGCTTATCATTAATTCGTGAATCCGGCTGTAAATCAGGTCTTGTTTTTAATCCAGCAACGCCTTTGTCCGTTTTGAAGCATGTGATGGATAAAGTGGATGTCATCTTACTGATGTCAGTGAATCCTGGTTTTGGTGGTCAAAGCTTCATCCCTGAAACACTGAATAAATTACGTGAAGCACGTAAAATGATTGATGAAAGTGGTTATGATATTCGTCTGGAAATCGATGGTGGTGTCAAGGTGAATAACATTGCAGAAATTGCTGAAGCGGGTGCTGATATGTTTGTTGCAGGCTCTGCAATTTTCAACACAGATGATTACCAGGTAACCATCGATCAAATGCGTGCTGAACTTGCTAAAGTAGGCAAGTAATACGCTTTATCATCTATCAGGATATTACCTCTCTCAAAAGATTATTTAAGTGAGAGGGGTTAACCTGAATATATAACCGTTAGAAAATTAAAAATTGAGTTAGTTGAAGTATGATTAAAAAGCCAAAAATGGTGCTGATTGATGTTGATGGCACGCTGGTCGATAGTGTTCCAGATCTTGCATATTGTGTGGATGAAATGCTTAAAGCAGTTGATATGGAGCCCCACGGTGAAGCAGAAGTACGTCACTGGGTTGGTAATGGTGTAGAACGTCTGGTTCGTCGTGCCTTGATTGGAAAATTAGATGGAGAACCTGATGAGGCCTTGTTTGATAAGGCTTATCCTATTTTTTTGGAACTCTATAAAGAGAATACGTCAAAGCGTAGCTGCCTTTATCCCGGGGTTAAAGAAGGAATTGAATATCTGCGTGAATCCGGATTTACATTAGGCTGTGTGACCAATAAAGCGGAAGCGTTTACACATCCTTTATTAAAAGATCTGGGTATATTTGATTATTTTGAGTCAATTGTCAGCGGCGATACGCTGGAAAAGAAAAAACCTGATCCGATGCCACTGGTCTATTCAGCAGAAAAATTAGGTGTCTCACCTGAAGAGTCACTGATGCTTGGTGATTCAATCAGTGATGTAAAAGCAGCTCGTGCAGCAGGTTTTCAAATTATCTGTATGTCATATGGTTATAATCATGGGGTTGACATTCGTGATTCTAATCCAGATGCTGTGATTGACTCGATGGTTGAGTTAACAACACTCGTATAAAGTGAAGAAAAAGTGCAATTATTCAATAAAAAACAAATGAAAGAACGATGGTGATACTCCTAGTCCATGGGAAATAAAAAAGCTCCCTGAGCCAAAAAATTTCAGGCTTAATTTTCGTCATATAAAACCATTAAAATTATGCGTATCATATTTTCGTTAGTTAACGCATAAAACTAAATTCATTTGTTATTTATTGAGTGATGACCATGTCTATTGTAACCAAAGAACAATTTATCAAACTTGCCAGTGAAGGCTATAACCGTATTCCGGTTGTTCATGAAATTCTGGTCGATCTGGACACTCCGCTGAGTGCCTATTTAAAACTTGCTGAGGGGGCTTATTCTTATCTATTGGAATCAGTGCATGGCGGGGAAAAATGGGGGCGTTATTCAATTATCGGCCTGCCTTGTCAGACCATTATCAAAGTTGATAATGAACAGATTCAGATTATTAATGATGGCCAGCTTCAGGAAGAGCTAACCCATTCAGATCCGCTGAGTTGGATTGAACAATACCAGCAACGCTATAGTATTCCTGAGCATCTTGCTGAACAATCGAATCTACCTCGTTTTACCGGGGGACTTGTCGGTTATTTTGGCTATGAAACGATAGGTTATATTGAACCGAGATTAAAAAATACCACTAAAGATGATCCTCTGGGTACTCCGGATATTCTGCTGATGGTATCAGAAGAAGTGCTGGTGTTTGATAATCTCAGTGGCAAATTGTATCTCATTGTTCATGCTCATCTTGATGATAAGCATCAGGATGTTGAACAGGCATGGCAGTCTGCTGTTGGACGCTTGCAGGAGTTAGCTACGCGCTTACGTCAATCAGATACGGCCTATAAAGCCCATACTGAAGTGACTAAGGTAAAAGAAGAAGACTTTGTTTCCGGTTTCACCCAGGATGGTTTTGAACAAGCCGTGGCTCGTATTAAGGATTATATTGTCGAAGGGGATGCCATGCAGGTGGTGATTTCACAACGCCTGTCTATTCCCTTTAAGGCCCCGCCTTTAGATCTGTATAGAGCATTGCGTAGTCTTAATCCATCGCCTTATATGTATTTTCTGAATTTGGGTGATTTTCATATTGTCGGTTCATCACCAGAAATTTTGACACGCGTTGAAGAAGGCAAGATCACCGTGCGTCCCATTGCGGGTACTCGTCCAAGAGGACAGACCGATGAACAGGATCGGCAGCTTGAGCAGGACTTATTATCCGATCCCAAAGAGCTTGCCGAGCACTTGATGTTAATTGATCTGGGACGCAACGATGCCGGACGTGTTTCTGAAATCGGCACGGTGAAACTCACTGATAAAATGATTGTGGAACGCTATTCTCATGTGATGCACATTGTTTCCAATGTAGAAGGCGAGCTGAATAAAAAAATGAGTACTATGGATGCACTCAAGGCTACGTTCCCGGCGGGTACCGTGAGTGGCGCACCAAAAATACGAGCAATGGAAATTATTGATGAATTAGAACCGGTTAAAAGGGGTATCTATTCAGGTGCAATTGGCTATATCTCATGGTCAGGAAATATGGACACGGCGATTGCCATACGTACTGCCGTCATTAAAGATAAGCAATTACATATCCAGGCGGGTGCCGGTATTGTAGCGGATTCTGTACCACGTAATGAGTGGGATGAAACAATGAATAAAGGTCGCGGGGTCTTTCGTGCTGTTGCCATGGCAGAATGTGGTCTGGATTCCAATGCCAATGGTCAATGTATGGAGGAGAAATAATATGCTGATTATGATCGATAACTATGATTCTTTTACATATAATCTGGTGCAATATCTGGGGGAATTAAAGGCGGATGTCAAAGTGTTTCGTAATGATGAAGTGACATTGACTGATATTGAAAAAATGGCACCTGATCATTTAATGATTTCACCCGGCCCCTGTACCCCTAATGAAGCTGGGATTTCTGTTGATGCCATTCATTATTTTGCCGGAAAAGTACCTATTCTGGGTGTTTGTCTGGGACATCAAAGT
The DNA here is from genome assembly GCA_025656775.1 of gamma proteobacterium symbiont of Bathyaustriella thionipta. Classification (GTDB taxonomy): domain Bacteria; phylum Pseudomonadota; class Gammaproteobacteria; order GRL18; family GRL18; genus GRL18. The sequence continues at coordinate 10,086 of JAHXHI010000323.1, read as the reverse complement.
ATTGGTCAGGCTTTTGGTGGCAGGATTATTCATGCTAAACAAATCATGCATGGTAAAACATCAATGATGTACCATAATGATAAGGGAGTCTTTCATGGCCTGGAATGTCCTTTTGAGGCAACTCGTTATCATTCATTAGTCATTGAAAAAGACACTCTGCCTGATTGTCTGGAAATGACCGCATGGACCGAAGATGAGCAGGGAAATGTTGATGAGATTATGGGGGTGAGACACAAGGAGCTGGCGATTGAAGGCGTCCAGTTTCATCCTGAGTCCATTCTGAGTCAACATGGACACCAGATGTTGCAAACCTTCTTAAATTTGAAGTGCTGAATACAAAACAGTATCTCACTATTAATAAAGAAACACCTGAGGATTTAAAACGTGGATATTAAAACAGCCATTGCAAAGGCAGTAGACAATCAGGATATGACTATCCTTGATATGGAAAATGTCATGCGTCAAATTATGACTGGTGAATCTACACCAGCCCAAATAGCGGCATTGCTGGTTGCTTTGCGTATGAAAGGTGAAACGGTTGATGAGTTAACCGCATCTGCCAGTGTGATGCGTGAATTGGTGACCCCCGTTAAAGTTGAAGGTCAGCATGTGATTGATATTGTCGGCACGGGTGGTGATGGCCTGCATACCTTTAATGTTTCTACTACCTCCTGTTTTGTGGTTGCTGCAGCTGGGGCAACAGTGGCTAAACATGGTAATCGTTCTGTGAGCAGTACTTCAGGCAGTGCTGACATTCTTGAAGCTGCGGGTATTAACTTAAATATCAGCTCCGCGCATGTTGAACAATGTATTAAGGAACTCGGTGTTGGCTTTATGTTTGCTCCATTGCATCATAGTGCCATGAAATATGCTATTGGTCCCCGTAAAGAAATGGCCATCAGAACCATGTTTAACTTGTTAGGTCCTCTGACAAATCCTGCTGGTGCACCGAATCAATTATTGGGTGTATTTGCCCGGCAATGGCTTGAACCATTGGCAAAAGTGCTTAAAAATCTGGGCAGTGATCATGTTATGGTGGTTCACTCTGCTGATGGTATGGATGAAATCAGTATGGTGGGTGAAACCTATGTATGTGAGTTAAATAAAGGTGAAATTTCACATTACACCATTACCCCCGAACAATTTGGTTTGACCCGCTCCAGTATTGATAGCATTATTGTCAATGGTGCAGAAGAATCCTTAATAATGGTTCAGAGTGTTTTAGATGATAAACCAGGTGCTGCCAGAGATATTGTTACCTTGAATTCCGGTGCTGCTATTTATTGTGCAGGCCTGACTCAGACACTGGAGGAAGGGGTAGATAAAGCAAAACAAGCGATCACCTCTGGTGCAGCAAAAGAAAAATTGACACAACTGGCTAAGCTGACGCAATCGTTTGCTGTCTAAGAAAGAGTTAAAATTACCAATAGATTAATGACCGTTTAAAATATGAATAAAGCAAATCCACCTGATATTTTAGTAAAAATTCTTAATCGTAAGCGTGAAGAAGTCGATGCGCTTTGTGCTGCTAAATCTTTGCAAATGATTATGGATGATTTGGCGCAAAGGAATGATACATTAGCCTTTAATGTAAGAGGCTTTGTCACATCGATTGAAAATAAAATTAATGCCGGTCAATCAGCAGTGATTGCTGAAATAAAAAAAGCTTCACCCAGTAAAGGTTTAATACGAGAAAATTTTATTCCTTCTGAAATTGCTCAATCTTATGAGCAGGGTGGAGCGGCTTGTCTCTCTGTATTAACTGATATTGACTTTTTTCGGGGCAGTGATGCTTATTTGCAGCAGGCTCGTAATGCCTGTCAATTACCGGTATTGCGCAAAGATTTTGTGATTGATCCTTATCAGATCTATGAAGCCCGTTTAATTGGTGCAGATGCTATTTTATTAATTGTTGCCTGCCTGAGTGATACTCAATTGAGTGAATTTACTGCGTTAGCACATGAGCTTAAACTGGATGTTTTAGTTGAAGTTCATGATCAGCAAGAACTGGAGCGTGCTTTAAAATTACCGACTCGCTTAATGGGGATTAATAACCGTAATCTAAGAACGTTTGAAACCACGTTAAATACGACAATTGAACTATTGGATATGATTCCTGATGATCGAATTGTGGTGACAGAAAGTGCCATTCATTTACCCGAAGATGTGGCCTTAATGAAAAAACATCAGGTCAATGCTTTTTTAGTGGGGGAGTCTTTTATGAGAGCAGAGCAGCCGGGTGAAAAACTGGCAGAACTTTTTTCTAACTAATGGGTGTCTTTAATTCTTGTTCGCCAAGAATAGATACACTCGCGTAAGCAGAATGTCTTTTAATAATACCTCTGACTGGCTCGATTACGATAAAAATCATCTCTGGCACCCTTATACCAGTATGACTGATCCGTTACCAAGCTATCCTGTTGAGTCTGCTCAGGGAGTACGTATAAAATTAACAGATGGTCGAGAATTAATCGATGGCATGTCTTCCTGGTGGGCGGCTATTCATGGTTACAATCACCCGGTATTAAATGCAGCGGTTAAACAACAGCTTCAATCAATGTCCCATGTGATGTTTGGCGGCCTGACTCACCTCCCTGCTGTGACCTTGGCAAAAAAACTGATTGATTTAACTGCAGAGCCATTACAACACGTTTTTCTGGCTGATTCAGGCTCTGTGGCGGTTGAAGTCGCCATTAAAATGACTATCCAATATTGGTATGCTCAGGGTAAAAAAGACAAGCAAAAATTATTAACAGTACGTGGTGGTTATCATGGTGATACCCTGGGCGGTATGTCTGTTTGTGATCCGGTTAATGGTATGCACACTCTGTTTCAAGGAGTCCTTCCTAAGCACTTTTTTGCGCCTCAGCCTGAATGTAATGAAAATGGCTCGACTAATATTGAGTCATTAGAAAAGCAACTACAATCACACCAATCTGAGATTGCCGCGGTGATCATTGAGCCTATTGTTCAGGGTGCAGGCGGGATGCGTATTTACTGTCCGCAATATCTGCAGCAATTGAGGTTAATTTGTGATAAGTATGAGGTCTTGTTAATTCTGGATGAGATTGCTACAGGCTTTGCTCGAACAGGTAGCCTCTTTGCCTATGAACAGGCTGATATCGTGCCTGATATCCTTTGTGTGGGAAAAGCATTAACAGGCGGCTATATGACCTTAGCGGCCACCATGACAACTGCGAAAGTGGTGCAGGGAATTAGTGCTGATGGTGCGGGTATATTAATGCATGGGCCCACCTTTATGGCCAATCCATTAGCCTGCCAGGTGGCTAATGCCAGCATTGATTTGTTATTGGCCTCATCATGGAAACGTATTATAAAAGAAATAGAAGCTCAATTAGACAATGAATTATCAACATGTCAGGAATATCCTGTGGTGAAAGAGGTGCGTGTGAAAGGCGCCATTGGTGTTGTTGAATTACATGAAAGTGTTGATATGAAAAGGATGCAGGCTGACTTTGTCGAACAAGGCGTCTGGATCAGGCCCTTTAATAAACTGGTCTATATTATGCCGCCTTATATTATTAATAAAAGTGATCTTAGCCAACTTACATCATCAATCCACCATGTTCTAAAACGCTTAACGCTTAACGCTAATTAAATACTTCAGCTTTTTTAATGGTATTGACCGGCACGAAGTAACTGATGTTACCTGAACGCAAACGAGAAATCACTTCATAGATTCTAGGATTTTTTGTATTAATTGTCCCTTTAAAATGTTTACCGGCTTTGGTTTCGATTTTTACTCTGAAACCATTAAAATTTTGTAAATTAACAGCAGAAACAGGTCGATATTTTTTTATAATAATTGCTTGTTTCTTCTTAATTTCATTGGGTGTTTCTACCGCAATATCGTCACTGGTGGCCGTTTCAATCAGTTTATCTTTATCAATATCAATGGAAATTTCATTGATACGTTCACCATTAACATATAATTGCAGCTGAACAAATTGAATAATGTCATTAGGCTCAAATGATATGATTTCTTCAGTGCCGGTTAATTGAATTAAATTCGCTTCAATAATTAGAGAACCATGGGTTTCAAGAAGCGTTTGGTAGGCATTAAGCAAGCCTTCTTCAGGTCTCACACCATAGGATAATAAATATTCTTTTACCTGACGATTATGCTCGTTAATATAGTCATTAACATTTCGATTTCCCTGATTGGCGCAAAACTTATTTTTTTGTTCAATATAGGATTCATCAATAATCTCAAGACTCATTTTGCCAAAACGTGCTTTTTTTGTTGTTAATGAATTGAGATTGCTGACACCATGAAGTGCCCCTGAAAGGTTGATTCTTGCCATATCATGGATATTGTTTCTTATATCATAATTAAGCGTGTTATTACGTGGATTAAAGTGATATTTAAAAATAATATCATTACTTAATGTGTCATAACCCATTTTGGATAATTCATTGCTGCCAATTCGGTAAATATCACCACAAGCCAGAGTAGAAAGTGCTTCAACAGGGGTTGGTTCAACCTCTGGATTATTGAGCATCTTCATGAGATTGCCATGTAAATTTAATGAGATTCCAGAAATTAAAAGCGTGAGTGAATCGGGTAGTTCGTTATTTTGTAACTGGTTATCCAGTGTTAATAATGTTTGTAAATCGGGAGCGATTAACTTAATTGATTCAATATTGATATTTTCATCAATAAGGGGGATATAAACTTTAACCCCGTTTATTGTTACGCTGCCGGTAAAAGAAGATTTGATTTCTTTATAGGAAATTTGAGCGAAAGGTTTTGCCTGGACAATCTGATTATCTACAAAATTATTCGTAAAATACCACAAGCTGCCTTTAATTACAGCAAATAATGTGATGCTTAGAATAAATAAAGCAATTACGATTTTTTTCATCTATCCCTCTGAAATATGAAAAAGTGTCATAGAAAAAAGTCTATCACTTAATACCAGGCGGGCTTATTTTCAGGCTTTTCCAGTAACACTTTAATATTGGCTTCAATAATCTGGTAACCAATATTCCCATAGAGTTTCTGTCTGCCTTCATTTAAAACAAATGATGGGCAACCCTCTATCAACTTTTGCTTATCATCTGTTGTACAGGAAGCTAAAGCAGCCATCGCTTCACCGTTAGTGAGCAATGTTTCCAGTGGAGACAATGGTATATTGAGTTGTTCTGCAATTGACATTAAATGGCTGTTGAGTGATACGTCATTCGCATCACGAAAATACCCCAGGCGTACAAGCCAGTCTGCCTGTTCAAGTAAGGTATTTTGGGGATCATCAGATATGATCTCGCCACGTTGTTCCATCAGAGCTATCGCTTTTAAAAATTGATGGCATGATGCAGATGAACGGGGTAGATTTTTTAAACCCACTTCTGGATGAATTTCAACGTAAGGAAACATTCCGTTGAGCTTATGCATCATTTTGTTGTATCCTTGCAAACCGCCCTTATCAGCCCAGTTTTTTTCCAAGAGGGAATGCATATCAACAAATAATGGTGTATAGCGGTAATTAATTGAAATTTGATCATTAAATTGACGCTTCATTTCATCGATTTTTATTTTTGTAGCATAAGACCAGATACAAAGGACATCGGAGTAGTAATCAATTGTTATGCTCATTAAATTTTACCTATACTTTTAAGCTTTATTATTGTCATAAGGTAATATTATAAATCAATTAAGTCGTTAGCGTGTACCGAAAATAACAATTGTCTTACCTTTTACATCAATTAGATTTTGTTCTTCGAGAATTTTTAATACTCTACCCGCCATTTCACGTGAACAACCTACGATTTTCCCCAGTTCCTGACGAGTGATTTTGATTTGCATTCCATCAGGGTGTGTCATGGCATCAGGCTGCTTGGCAAGCTCCAATAGTGTACCGGCAATGCGTCCAGTCACATCCAGAAATGCGAGATCACCCACTTTTTGACTGGTTTTGCGTAACCGATTGACTATTTGAGTGGTTATTTCAAATAAGACATTCGGAAGTGTTTGTCGTAAGTTATTAAATTTAGCATAGCTTATTTCTGCTATTTCGCAATCATTTCGAGCTTTTACCCAGGCGCTGCGATTTGATGACTTGGCAAATAAACCCATCTCACCAAAAAAATCACCGTCATTGAGATAGTCAAGGACGATTTCATGATCTTCCTTATCTTCTAGTAAAACAGAGACTGCTCCTTTTACGATATAGTATAAGGTATCTGATTCTGCTCCCGCATGAATTATTGTTTTTTTCGCAGGGTATTTATGCTTATGACAATGGGTTAAAAATTCTGTAATCGCGGGGTTTTCTTTTTTTAAGTTTATTATCGACATACTAATCTACTTTTATTATGTAATAGTTAGGGTGTGTTTAAACAGACTCTATTACCGACTTTTTATTTATAGTTAATGTAAAGGTAAAATAGAGTTCTTTTTTTATTATAGTGACATCTCTAAACTCCAAGGATATCATGAAATTAAAAAATGTGCTGATTTAAATGTAAATTATATATACCATATTCCATTTAGGGAATTATAACTAGATATTTAATCATATGTCGTGAAATAATACCCAGTTAATGACTATAAATCAGAATAAATAAGGCTGATAGCATGAAAGCAAAAGTAAAGTGGGTTGAAGATATGATGTTTATGGGGCAGTCTGGCAGTGGCCATGCTGTGGTCATGGATGGTCCTCCTGAACTGGGTGGGAAAAATATGGGGATCAGGCCTATGGAAATGATGCTAATGGGGCTGGGAGGATGTACCTCGTTTGATGTGATGCTGATTTTAAAACGATCTCGTCAGGATGTGACTGACTGTGTCGCACAGCTGAGTGCAGAAAGAGCAGAAAGTGATCCTAAAGTATTTACTAAAATTCATATTCATTTTGTGGTGACAGGTAAAAATCTGAAAGAAAAAATGGTACAAAGAGCGGTAGAATTATCTGCAACAAAGTATTGCTCTGCTTCAATTATGTTAGCACAAACCGTTGAAATTACGCATGATTATGAAATGCTTGAAGGGTGAATTGGCTTAAAATCGCTATACGAAATAAATATCAAAGCGATGTTTTTTCATATTCATTGATAGTGATGGTTTTTGGTTATCCAGATACGGTGCTTTGATTGGTCGTTTGACGACCACTCTTTTTTTTGCTTGTTGTCGGCTTATATTCAGCAGTTCATTGCTGTCATTATCATCACCAATGAGGCTTTGAAAGGCTAACATTTCTTTTTTTACTAATGCTGATTTTTTTCTATGGGGAAACATGGGATCTAAATAGATGACATCTGGTTTTTCATTGAGTGTTGTCGTCTCATCACTTTCTAACAAGCGTGCATCACCATAAACAAAATCCATACGTTTAATAATTTCAGAAATATTATTATCTAATGAAGCCCTTTGCAAAGCATCGGTTAATAAAGCGGCTGAAATTGGTGAACGTTCCATCAGTGTGACTCTGGCACCAAGACTGGCAAAAACGAAGGCATCTTTCCCCATTCCCGCTGTCGCATCAAGAATGACTGGATAAGGTAATTTATTTAAGCCCACTGCCTTTGCTATGGCTTGCCCCTTTCCTCCGCCAAAAAGTCGTCTATGAGCAATTTGCCCCGAAGAAAAATCAATATAAATTGGGCCGGGTGAGTGTTTATACGATTGAACTAATTGCAGGTGCTGAGGTGTGAGCTGCAGAGAAAATGGATCCTGGCATGAAGGTGAAAAAATAAATCCCCATTGTTGAGCAATTTTTTTTGCCTGTTCGGTGAGATCTTGGTCAGAAGCGGTAATCGTTATCATGTGAATTAAACTTAATCAGGGACAAAAAAAAGCTGTAGCAGAATACTCTGCTACAGCTTTTTGATTGTTAAGCTAAAACTAATTATTTAGTTGCTTGTATCAATATCGATCACTACACGACGGTTTTCAGCACGACCTTCTTTAGTTGAGTTATCCGCAATTGGGTCACTTTCGCCTTTGCCTTGTGGAATCAGGCTAATTTTGGTGCCAATAGAGCGAAGATATTCAACTACAGCTTCTGCACGTCTTAGAGAAAGACCTTCATTGTAGGCTTCAGGACCAGTGCTGTCGGTATGACCGGTAACTGAAACACTTTCTGTTTTATGACAGCCTGCTGGAACTTCAGCACGAATGAAATCATGGGCTTTTTCAAGTTTTGCTTTATCATCTTCATGAACCTTAGTACTGTCAAAATCAAAATGCAGGTTTTTCAGGACAATCACGTCAGGACATACTGGTGCATCTTCAGTTACAACCACTTCTTTTACACCATCAGTAACGATTACTTCAGCAACACCCATAGGTTTTTCATAGCCACATTCTTCCAGTTTTTTGTCAGTGGAAGCAAAACGATCACGCCAACATTCGCCATAACTATTTTTCCAAACTTCACCATAAGGATTGGTGACATATTCCTCAACGAAACCATCACCATCAGCTGTGGCTGAAGCTGATGCAATTCCCATAGCTAAACCAATAGCAGACATAGTAAATAGTTTTTTTATCGACATTTCGATTCCCTTTTGTTTTAAATTTTTTTTAATAAAAGATCTTATTGTAGAATAGCTTGCACAAATGTATATTTCAAGTAAATGTTGAATTATTTGTTATATAATAGCTAAAGTTTAGATGATATGGACACCACCCTCCCTTAATCGGCATCAATGTGCCATAGTTGAAGTGTGAAGAACAACTATACAGAGAGGATGGTAACATGAACAATATTAGCGTAATTGGTCTTGATTTAGCAAAGAATATTTTTCAAGTTCATGGTATTGATAGTAGTGGAAAAATATTAATCAGAAAAAAACTTAAACGCTCAGAGGTGTTGAAGTTTTTTTCACAGTTGCCTTTATGTTTGGTAGGCATGGAGGCATGTGGTGGAAGCCACTACTGGTATCGTGAACTGAGCAAATTCGGGCATACTGTTAAAATGATGGCACCCGCTTTTGTAAAACCCTATTTAAAGGCAAATAAAAATGATCGTAACGATGCAGAAGCTATTTGTGAAGCAGTGCAACGTCCCACAATGCGCTTTGTTACACCAAAAACACCAGAGCAGCAATCAATACTACATTTGCACCATGGTAGGCGTTTACTAATACAACAGCGTGTTGCTTTAACAAATTATATGCGCGGCATTTTGCTTGAATATGGTATTGCTATATCCAGGGGAGACAAAGAACTTTAAGAGTGTTACCAAAACTTTTGGAAAACGATGATTTGCCAGTATTAACAATACATTTACTATTAGACTTTAAGGACGAGTATCAACAACTAGCAGAAAGGATTAAACAACTCGAATTGCACCTAAAAGCATGGCATAAACAAAGTGAACGCAGCCAACGACTTGAAAGCATTCCTGGTGTAGGATTACATACAGCAACTGCAATAGCGGCAACTATTGATAATGGTCAGGACTTTAAAAATGGTAGGCAATTTGCTGCTTATTTGGGGCTAGTGCCAAGGCAGGCATCATCTGGTGGTAAAGAACGATTATTGAATATCAGTAAAAGAGGTGACGGATACATTAGAAGCCTACTCATACATGGTGACCGAACAGTCGAGAGCCATGTTCGTCGACGATTAATGGCCGGTCAACCTGGTGGAAATCCTTGGGTAGAACAATTGTTACAACGTTGTCACATCAATGAAGTTGCTGTGGCTTTGGCTAACAAAATGGCGCGTATAGCTTGGGTTTTGTTAACAAGACAAGAAATATTTAGAAGAATAGCAATATAGTGATATGAATTAAAATGTAACGATTCAAAAATTGCACAAGTGAAGTCAATGACAATATAGGTCGGACCGCGACAGGTCAAACCCGGTGAAACTCTTGAGGATAATACCTCGTAGTTTAGATAGGGCCCTGTCGGCGAAAATCATTGGGGCCAGGAAATTATATTTCCATTAACAGGCCGGATGTAAGACTGCAATCGACTCAATAGTTGTTAGAAATTTTACTTGGCAAACGGGTGGTATCCATGTAAGAGTTTCGCATTCCCCAAAAGAGGAAAAATAATTAAAAAAATAACGTAAAACAGTTGACAAAAAAATTGCGGCATCGTTGCCGCTCCTTA
>JAHXHI010000196.1 GCA_025656775.1 gamma proteobacterium symbiont of Bathyaustriella thionipta | reverse complement strand
CTTAGAAATTGAAAGCTATTTATGAATCCTGTATTGTGGATTTATTGAAAAAGTATTAAAAATAGGGGTTATTCTACAGCCTCGTTGCAAAGCGTGAATTTGGGAATTTCAATAATGGCAGATTGTCAGGGCCGCCATTCGACTTATGATCAGACAGTCGATAGGCTAATAACAAGCGCAAATTATCAGGGTTGCCATCAATATCTATCGCATTAACAGCCATATCGGTCAGATCCTCAGCATTTGTCTGGATGATATCACCCACATGACAACCGTCACAGGCAGGCTCGGATGCCCACGAAACCCGTTTAGTTAAATCTGCGCCGCCGGGAAAACCTGAATTTGGAAAATCTTCAGTAAAGTCATCACCAACCTGAGTCATCTGACCATGACAATCCTGACAAACTGTACCAGAGCCGCCCATTGCACCACGCAAGCATTTAGCACTCTTACCCGGATGACAGTTGTAGCAGGTTTCCATCAGTGTTGCTTCAGCCAACACCGGGTCACGATCTAAACCTGGGGGCGGCATGGTAGGAAATAAACCTAAACCAGCATAATCTGGATTTGTCGCTAAACTGCCATGAACACCATGCATCGCACGTGACATACTGATGTGTTGTGTCTGTTCTTTGCCATTGGTATCAGTCGGTCCAAGATGAGCCAGATCAAGTGCAGGTGAATAGTGACAATTTGCACAAACTACATTATTGCTTGTACCGTTGGCATTCGTACCGTCTGCTGCATCACCTGCCAGACTTGTACCGTGTTTAACATCGTGCAGACGCACAATATTAAGCTTGGCGCTGTTAATGACCTTTTGCTGATTATTTGCACCAATAACATTCCCAGCCTGGGCCGCGGTTTCAACAAATACCGCATTATAAGGTGCAACTGCATAGATGGTGTTGGCAATATCATCACACACCATCGTGATGTCTGTATCAACATTACACACTTCCTGAGAAGCATGACATATCTGACAATCTGCTTCAGAAGCAACGGGTACCACCGCGTCAACAGAAGCTAATACTGTGTCATTGACATCTCTTGCTTCAATCCGCATTAATGGGTAAGGATTGGAACGGCCTTGATCATCAATGGCAGAAATAGGTATACCTTCGGCGGTATAACGGTTGAAATTGTTCACAGTATAACCAAATTTAAAGTCGATAAAGAATGGAAAACTCCCTACATAACCATGAAAAGGTTGCGGTGTATTAGCAGCTCCGGGCATAGCTGATTGTTCCGCATGCAGCTCCCCATCACCCAGATAAAGCCTGACGACATCCGGTGCAGCCGGTGTAGATGGGAATAATGCCAAAATTTCAGGTGGGTAGAGTGGTTCATAGGCGATGAAGCCAATCTTATCAATACCGGTATTAGATATACCTGAAGGGACAGGCAGATGATAGAAAGATTGACCCAATACTATGGTAATAAAAGACTGGCCTGATACTGTTTCCCAGAAGTTGTTTTTAAAAATTCCAGGCAGGTTTGTGCCGGTACTGGTAAATGAATCCACAGCATCTGGTGGAAGTGCTGGATTAGTCAGATCAGAAAAATAATTCGAATTAACAGCCTTATAAGTCACATGAATGCCATCGTCAGGTGACATTATTTGTGGTTTACTGCCTTTCATGAGTACTTGTGCATTAAGAACATTATAAGGTGGCAGAATACTAAAGATTCTAAAATCCTGATCGGCACAATGCATACCTAAATCATTGGCAGCAAGAATAGTAAAGTTCGCAGCAAAAGATAAGCGAACTGTTCCGAATAAAAGCAATAGGCAAATGCAGAGTAATAAACTGGCGTTTTTTGTTTTATAGACCATAAGAAAATCCCCTTTAAAATAACTGAAAACTTAATCCATAAGTTGGGCTGATTTATTTGTCACTATTTAGCCTTGAGCTAACTAGATTTTGTTAGATAATAGAGCGAAAAATTCTATCAAAATTAACATAACAACCTTAAATAAATCTTAAATTGTTAAAAGTTTCTGGTTTTATGAATTAGGTCTTATAAGTTGTATATGACAAATATCGTTTCAAATATCATTAGTCCTTCAGAGGGATTAAAATTCTACTTTTGATGTAGAAGATTACTCAGTTATTCTGCCTGTTGATTATCATTGACATGATAGCGATATCTGCTTGTGTCTGTATTGTTATAAGATGATTAAAATCATTAAAAAATATAGGTGTATAAAAAATATTGATAAATAAGTTTTTGATATTTAAGCTATTATCGTTGTTTTTTCTAAACAGAAGCAGCTCTTAAATTGATTGTATGGTCTATTCGATGCATAATGATCAGCTTATCTGATGTGGTTCAGGTGTAAAATTTTAAGAAATTTTAGGTCTTTAAATGAAAAAAATTACAATAATTGGTGCTGGAAATGTGGGTGCCCATGCAGCAGTTTCTGCTGCAACGCTTGAATTGGGAAGTATTATTTTGCTGGATCAAAATGCCGATCTTGCTAAAGGAAAAGCACTGGACATTACCCAGTCAATGGCACTTTTTCATAATGATATCGTTGTAACCGGTACCGGTGATTATCAGGATACTGCTGGTTCAGATATTGTTATTATAACTGCAGGGGTTTCTCGAAAGCCTGGCATGTCGCGAGATGATTTACTTGAAATCAATGCCAATATAGTGGTTTCAATCGTAAAACAAGTGGTTGAGTATTCACCAAACTGTATTTTAATCATCGTAACCAATCCAATTAATACGATGGTGCAGCTGGCTTATGAGACCAGTGGTTTTAGTAAAGAGCGTGTGATAGGTATGGCTGGAATTCTTGATGGTGGACGCTTTAAATATTATATTGCCAAAGAATTAAATGTAGGCGCCAGTGAAGTAACGACGATGGTACTGGGTGATCATGGGGAACTGATGGTGCCTTTAGAAGACCATTGTCAGGTCAGCGGTCAGCCTATTGCAGAACTCATGTCACGAGAACGTATTGAATCAATTGTACATAAAGTACAGCATGCCGGATCGGTGATTGTTAATTTATTAAAAACAGGCTCAGCTTATTTTGCACCTGGGTTAGCAGTGATTCAAATTGCCAAAGCCATTATACGAGATGAGCATAAGACCTTGCCGTGCGCGGTTTATCTGGAAGGTGAATATGGGGTTGATGGCTCATTTGTTGGTGTGCCTGTGGTTTTAGGACGTGATGGTATTGAAAAAATTGTTGAAATTCATTTAAGTGAAAAAGAATCCGAGGCATTTAATATTTCAGTCGCTCATATCAAACAAAGAACAAATGAATTGAAACAAAAGCGAGTCTAAATTAGTGTCTTATTTTTAAAAGAAAATATTCAAAAGCTAATCAATATTGCTAAAAAACTAGTATTGAGAGGTCACTTTATCTCTCTAAAAATACTAATTCCTACCTTTTAACTTGGTCTTTATTTGTGCCTGATATTAAAAAAGTAGTGACAGATAAGCTTCGTATAAAATGAAATAAATAGACCACGTTTCCTCTGGAATAAAGGGGTATATCAGTGAAACCTTAGTGACTTTAGGGCTTTTATTAGGTATATTATACAGCTCTTAATTACTACGATTTTTTGATGACTCATAATCTCAACGACAAGCAAACGAACAATAAAAAAGACAATGAAGTATCATTAAGCATTAATGGCCAGCCTATTACTGCGCCTGATTCTTTGTCTGTTATACAGGCATTATGGCATGCGGGTTATCCTCGTGTTAAGGGTGTGGGTTGTCTGGATGGTGTTTGTGGTTCCTGCAGTGTTATGGTTCGTCGTGCCGATTCCCCTGAAATCAAAATGGAGCTGGGCTGCCAGCTGTTGATTGAAGAAGGAATGGATGTATTCTTCTCTGTATTTGAATCGCCACTACAGCATAACTATGAATTATCTGAAATCAACACCTCCTGGGATGTGCAAACCGAGTTTCACAAAATATTTCCGGAAGCAGAAAAATGTCGTCATTGTCACGGCTGCAATAAAACCTGTCCTAAAGGAATTGATGTTGAGTCCGGTGTCGATCTGGCGATCAAGGGCCGGTTTCGTGAATCCGGTGAATTATTTGTTGAATGTGTGATGTGTAACCTGTGTATGACCGGCTGCCCAGAGTTTATTGACCCCAATCATGTCGGCTTATTTGCCCGCCGTGTGACGGGGTATTTTCATACTCGCCCCTCAAATTTAATTAATCAGCTTGAAGCCATTCGTACGGGTGAACTTGATGTTGATATTGATATTGAGAAGCAGCCATGAGCCAGAATAGAGACTTGAATGGTACTATTTCTTATCAGCAGGCATTGGGGAACTATCATTTACAAAAGCAGTCATTAGAAGGCTTTCCTGCCGCTGAATTATCAATGGATGAACAACAGTTACTGAAAGACTTTCACCCGGATCATCGTCAGGAAACCATGACTACATTACAAGTCGGCCCCAATAAAGGTGACCGATGTCATAAACAGATTGCCGATGTACTACAGGCAGACTCCCGTATTGATGCAGCGGATTTAGCCGGGGCAAGAATTCAGGAAACCGATGTGCTGGTCATTGGCGGCGGTGGCGCAGGCTGTGCCGCTGCATTAATGGCAGCAGAATCCGGTGCCAGGGTCATTTTGACCACCAAACTCAAGTTGGGTGACAGTAATACGGTGATGGCCGAAGGCGGTATACAGGCTTCAATTGAAAAAGGTGATACACCGCAATCTCACTTTAACGATACCTTTAAAGCCGGGCATAAAAGCGCTGATAAAGAGCTGATTAAAAAGCTGGTCATGGATGGACCAGAAACGATACGCTGGCTTATACAGCAGGGAATGCAATTTGACTTAAATGAATTTGGTGACTTATTAACCCGTAAAGCGGGCGGCACATCGGCTAATCGTGTGGTTTATTTTCGTGATTATACCGGTCTTGAAATGATGCGCGTTTTGCGTGAATCGGTCAAAAACAGTGATGTGGATGTCTGGGATTATAGTCCTGCGGTTGAACTTTTAAGTAATGAGTCAGGACATTGTGCCGGTGCTATTATTTCATCATTGCAGGATTGTCGTTATGTGCAGATTAAAGCCAAAACTGTCATCGTCGCCACAGGAGGTATTGGCAGGGTTCATTTAAACCAGTTCCCAACATCTAACCACTTCGGCGCAACGGGTGATGGTCTGGTGCTGGCCTATCGCCTTGGTGCCAGGCTCAGAGATCTGGATTCGTTTCAATACCATCCTACCGGAGTGGCTTATCCGCAACATTTATCGGGTACATTAATTACAGAAGGTCTGCGTTCTTCGGGGGCGTATATCATTAATGCATTGGGTGAACGTTTTGTTAATGAGCTTAAGCCGCGAGATATCGTTGCCGCAGCCATTATCAGAGAGTGTGAAGAAGGTCGTGGTGTTGTCGGTGACTCTGCCAGTGGCAGCAGCGACATGCGTGGTGTCTGGTTAGATACGCCCGGTCTGGAAGCAAGAAATCCGGGGATTTTAAAGAAACGCTTTCCTAAACTCATACAGTTAGGCTTAAAGAGTAAAATTGATATTACACAGACACCTATGCTGATTTATCCCACACTTCATTACCAAAATGGTGGGGTGGTGATTGATGAAAATGGTCGTTCCGGTATTGAAGGCTTATACTGTGTCGGTGAAGTCAGTGGCGGTATCCATGGTCGTAATCGTCTGATGGGTAATGCCTTATTAGAGATCATCAGTTTTGGCAGAAAAGCCGGAGTGAGTGCTGTTAAAGACCGAAAAACAAGAGGACACAAGCAAATTACGATTGATCATATCAGTAATTTACGACGTGAACTGATGCAGAAAAACATGCCTATGAGCGGTAAATCTCCTTTATTATTTCCACAATATGCGCAATATGATGCGGAGAAAAATACGACGGCAAGTAATGAATCATCAGGGTTTTGCGGAGTGTGTGATCAATGAATAATGTCTTATTACATCCAGACTCTCTGGGGACTAATCTCAGTGAATGGCTTAGTGGTAATGGTGGTACTGGTCTGGAAAAGGCGCTCTCAGATCCGGCAGGTATCATTTCAATAATTAAAGAAGCCGATCTGCGTGGTTTAGGCGGCAGTGGCTTTCCATCCTCTAAAAAATGGCAATTTGTTGCAGAGCAGTCGGCCAATCCGGACAAATATCTGATTTGTAATGGTAATGAAGATGAGCCTGGCACCTTTAAAGATGCCCATTTGTTGACCCATGCGCCTCATCAGGTGATTGAAGGTGCTTTAATTACAGCACTGGCCAGTCAAATTAATAAAATTGTTTTTTATATTAACCCGGAACAAACCACCTCATTAGATAATGTGCGTATAGCCGTTGAGCAATGGGAAACCTGCAGTCTTTTTGAGCAACTGCAGGCACAGCTTGAAACACCATTAAGCATTCGTGTCATGGCCAGTTCCGGACACTATATCGGCGGTGAAGAAACTGCTGCTATTGAATCGGTGGAAGGGAACTTTCCTTTTCCCAGAGGCAAACCGCCTTTTCCGGCAGTATCCGGTGTGCATGGTTGTCCGACATTAATTAACAATATTGAGACGCTGGCTAATGTACCGCATATTTTAAAAAATGGTGCACAATGGTTTCGGGAATTAGGTGCCGGCAGCTCAACCGGAACCAAAATTTATTGTCTCAGTGGTGATGTGCTTAAACCCGGAGTCTATGAGCTCCCCATGGGCACGCCTTTATCTGAGCTTATTGATACTTATGGCGGCGGCATGCTGCTGGATAAAAAGATCAAAGCCGTGTTTACTGGCGGTGCTTCAAGCAGCATTTTAACGCCCAGAGATATTGATGTACCACTGAATTTTGAATCCGTAAAAGAACGGGGTTCCAGTCTGGGAACCGGTGCAATGATTGTCGTTTCTGAAGGCACGGGTATTGTTAAGCGTGTTACGGAGTATGTTAACTTTTATGCACACTCCTCCTGCGGTCAATGTCCTCCGTGTAAAACCGGTACGTTTTATATCTCACAATTACTGAATAAAATTGATACCGGACAGGCCAGTGAATATGACCTCGAATCATTAATCAATTTATGTAAAATTCTACCCGGAAGTGGTCGTTGTCATTTACTGGATGGCGCGATGCAGGTTATTGATAGTTCCTTAACGCATTTTATTGATGAATATAAAAGCTCTTTAAGGCCATAAACATAGCAAACCTGCTATTTGTTTACAGAATATAGAAAAGATTTAATTAGTTAAAGTTTAAAAATTTATGAACCAGGAATCTGATAAGATGAATGATCAAGTAACAAATCCTCAACAGAAGCCTCAACAACTTGAAGAGCATATTGTTGAAATTGTAAGTGACTCGGGTGAGGGTGCACAAAAATGTGGACAAACATTCGGTGCCATTGGCGGTAAAATGGGTAATGGTATCTGGACGGTAGAAATTATTCCAGCCGAAATCCAGCCGCCGGCACGTACGCCTGCCGGCGGCAGTGGTATTCGTATCCGGGCTGGTTCAAAAATTATGACCAATATGGGTGATGAGGCGGATCTGGTCGTAGGTTTTAATGAGCAGGTACTTTATGGACGTATTGCCAATGGCGCCTACAAGGAAGGTACTGTTGTTCTACTGGAAAACAAATGGGCAACGGATCCTCAGGAAAAAATTCGTGAAGAATATGCCTCCGCAGTTAAGGAATTTCGTGAAAATGGTTTGATTGTTCATGAACTGGCTATTGAAGAAGCATGCCTTAAAATTGTAAAAAATGCCCGCAAGGGTAAAAACATGTTTGTCCTGGGGATGCTGTGTCGTATCTATAATCGTGATATAGAGCTGGGTTTGACTGAAATATATAACACCTTTAAATATAAGGGTGATAAGGTGATTAAGCCTAATCAGGAACTATTTAATTCCGGTTATCAATTTGCCAAAGATAACCTGGATTACTTTTATAATATTCCCCCCTATGAAGGGGCAGAAGATGATTTAAAACATATTGTGGTGACCAATGGTAATACTGCACTGGGTCTTGGTGTTATGGCGGCCGGTATGGAAATGCTTTCCATGTATCCCATTACGCCTGCTACTTCCGCATCACATTATGTCGCAGAAGTTTTTGGTGATGTCGGTGGTTTTGTGCATCAGGCAGAGGATGAAATTGCCGCCATCGGCTTTGCCATCGGTTCTTCCTATGCAGGTAAAACGGCCTGTACCATTACTTCCGGCCCCGGTATGGCACTGAAAACAGAGCTTATTGGTCTGGCTGTGATGGGGGAAATTCCCCTGGTGATTGTTGATGTACAACGTGGTGGTCCTTCTACAGGTTTGCCGACCAAGGTTGAACAGTCGGATTTACTGGCCTCACTTTATGGTGAGCCGGGCGATGCACCGAAAATTGTCATTGCGGCGGCGACTATCCCAGAATGTTTTGAATTTACAATTATGGCACGCAAGCTGGCAGAGCAATTCAGAACCCCTGTGACTATGTTAACGGATGCAAATCTGGCAACCGGTGTACAGCCATGGCTGCGTCCGGAAATTAAAGAAGAATGGTTTTCTGATCCAATTGATCAGTCGCCATGGGATAAAAATATTCCGCCCTATGACTGGGATGAACAAACGGGTTTATCGCCCAGACCGATTCCTGGACAGCCTGACGGTATGTATGTTCTGACAGGCCTGTCTCATACTGAGCGTTCCAAGGTTTCTTATAATTCCGAGATGAATCAGATCACTTCGCAGCATCGCAGTCGTAAAATAGCTGCCTTGCAAAATACCTTAAAGCCACCGGTTATTCATGGTGTTGATTCTCAGGAAGAAGAAGGTGATTTATTAATCGTATCCTGGGGTTCAACCATTGGTGCAGTTGAAGAAGCCATTGATGTATTAAGAGAGCAGGGCAACAAAATTGCCGGTGTTCATTTGCGCTTCCTGTCACCACTGGAACCGGGATTAAAAGAGATATTCAGCCGCTATAAGAAAGTAATGACTATCGAAATTAACTATAGTGATGAACCAGATGCACCAATGATTACCAGTGAAAACAGACGTTATGCGCAATTAGCGAATGTACTGCGTGCACAGTTTGTTGTTGATGTTGATTGCTGGTCAGTCGTCTACGGCCACCCATTACAACCGGGTATGATTATTGCGGAACTTAGTAAGCGTCTTGACGCTATGAAAGCCTAAATAGAGTCAGGAGGAAAATTATATGTTTGGTATTAAAGCAGATTGGTCATTAGAAGTTTTTGAACGTTATTTTACTTTGGATGATTATGGCTCCGGCACTGAAGCACGCTGGTGTTCCGGTTGTGGTGACTTTGCCATTTTGAATACAGTACATCGGGTGTTACGTGATGCCCAGGTGCCGCCGGAAAAAAGTGTTGCAGTATCCGGTATTGGCTGTTCCAGCCGTATGCCGCATTACATGGGTACTTATGGTTTGCATGGCCTGCATGGTCGTGCCTTACCACTGGCGAATGGTATAAAATCACGTCGTCCGGATTTAGATGTCTGGGTTGCTACGGGCGATGGCGATTGTTTTTCTATTGGTGCCGGTCCATGGCTGCATTCTCTGCATCTGAATATGGATATGGTTATTCTGGTTTTTGATAATGGTATTTATGGTTTAACCAAAAAGCAGACATCACCGACTACTCAGCAGGGCACTAAAACAAATACGCATCCTTATGGTGCAATTTTACCGCCGTTGAATCCATTAACAATTACCCTGGGTATTACTAATATTTCGTTTGTGGCGCAAGTCGTCGACTGGAATCCACCGTTATTATACGAAACCATCAAAGCTGCTCATCAGCACAGAGGGACTAGTTTTATACGTGTACTGCAGCGTTGTCCGGTATTCTCTGAAGAGTTTACCAAGCCGCTGCAGGAGAACCCTGATAAGTTTACTTTATTGGAGCATGAAGACGGTATTACTATCGATGATAATGTGAAACGTTTGTTTCATAACGTCGTAGAGCATGACCCCAGTGACTGGCTTGGGGCTATGAAGTATGCAAAAGATGAAGAAAATGTTCCATTAGGCTTACTGTTTAAAGATCCCGATGCTGTTGTCTATGAAGATCATTCAAGTCAGGGGCTTGGTATGACTAATGAAGAAAAAGCCGCAGGTTTAAAAGCCGCTTTTGATAAGTTTTCTATTTAAGCTGTATTCTCTTGTTCTCATGT
The DNA here is from genome assembly GCA_025656775.1 of gamma proteobacterium symbiont of Bathyaustriella thionipta. GTDB lineage: Bacteria > Pseudomonadota > Gammaproteobacteria > GRL18 > GRL18 > GRL18. The sequence continues at coordinate 14,342 of JAHXHI010000196.1, read as the reverse complement.
CTTGCATGGGAATAAGCTGAAACAAATTAAGCACTCATACACTGATATTTAATTATGACATCAACTATAAGTAAACAATTCCTGCCTGCCTTACCTTTTTCTCAGGCAGTAAGTAAAGACAGTGACAGCTCAGAATCTGATGTAAAAAGCATTATGCATACTCTGCGTCATTTTCACCTGGGCAATCCTGCTGCTGCAGAACAGCTGGAAAGCATCAGCGATGAATTTCTACCTGCATTGCTTTCTGCCTATCGTGATGCATCGCAATTACGTTATGACTATCCTTTATATTTGTGTCCCTGTGATGCGACTAATAGCATCAGTCTTTCTCTGGCAAAACCCTTACCGGACTTCTTGCAAGAAAGAGTGTCTATGTTCGCGCCATCAGAAGATAGTGCCATTCTTTTAAAAGATAACATTCCCTGGATTGAACGTCATCTGAGAAATGTCACACGCACCATAGAAGGACCCGCTTTAATTAAGCCATTGCTTGAAGACGCCTGTCAGAAGCTTAATGAACATCTCCAATTTGACGGTGATAATCAGCAGCGCCTGCAGTCTGATATTGATAAATTAATTGATAATGTACCAGATGATGGTCTGATCCTGGGCTATGGTCGTTTTCCTGCTCTGCATCTTCTAATGCATCTGATGCGCAATCAGGCATTACCACAGATGTCACTATTTAAACAGGAAACTGAAGAATATGTTCTGAATCTGCAGAACCTGCTTGATGTTGATGACACCCAGAAAAAAGAAGCACGTTCATCAGAAGCATTAAAATCAAATATCGGCTCGAACCAATACTTTAATACCGAGTCTTTATCTAATATTGTTCAGCAGAGCAGTAAAGGGTCTATTTCGCTTTCAAGTACTCGTCGTAAGCGTATTGAAGGTGCATTGCAGGCTTTACATAAATTTAAAGAAAAAGAAATATTAATTCATATTGTTCATGCTAATGATGCATTAGACAATTCTTGGCTCAATGAAAGTCAAAGCTTTACCAGCGAACATCATAGTGACCCTTGTTTCAGGGCAACTGAGATTTTTGATCAGGAAGCTCAGGAACTGGCAGAAGTTTTTGCGGCTGCCCGAATCGCTAAATTGGAAATTGATAACCTGTATGATGAAAATATACATGATCCCTGGTTTGACAATTTTAACTGGGAAAGCTTTTCTAAAAAGGAATTAATTCTTGTTCCTTCAGTGATTGTTCTGGAAGCAGCTAACCGTTTAGTCGATGAAAGCATGGTGTCCTTTGCCCACCTGCTTAATTCAGGTCGTCCGGTGAATCTTTTTGTTCGGGTTCAGGCACATAATAATCCGGGTGCTAAAGCTGATGAAGATCCGTTTCATAATTATCGTACTGAACTGGGTTACTTAGGTATCAGTCATCGTCAGGCTGTGGTAACGCAATGCTCAGCGGCACGACATCAGTTATTATTACAACAGTTTGATATGTCGCTTAATGCGACACGAACCAGTCTGCACTTAATTAATGTTGGCCTGCGTGAAGTGGGCGAAGATTCAGGCTTAAATGCCTGGTTAGTCGCTGGTGCCGCACTGGAAGGGCGTGCCCACCCATTTTTCTCAATTGATCCCGGTGCCGGTGATTCATTTGCTGATCGAATGGACTTTTCCGGCAATCCGCAGCCGGAGCGCGACTGGCCGACACAGACTTTTGCTTTTCGAAATGAAGCCAGTGAAGTCAATGAAATGGAGCTGGATTTTACCTTTGCAGATTATGCACTGTTAATTCCCAGACTGAATTATCACTTTGCTTTAGTGCCGGTAGATTGTGACTCTCAGGACTTACTACCTGTGGCTGAGTATCTGGCCTTACCTGTTGATGAAGTAGATAATTTTGTGCCTTATATCTGGGCTGTTAATGAAGCCAATGAATTGCGCAGACTGGCTGTTTCCAGAGCCTTGATTCATGCCTGCCGTGACCGTTTAAATTTCTGGCATTCATTACAGGAAATGGCTGGTATTCGCAGTCGTTATATTGATGATGTTGAACAACGTATTCAGGCCGAAGCAGATGCAGAAATTGCTGCACAGGTGGCTCAGGCAAAAGCAGAGTTTAGCGCTGAATTAGATCGGGTCAAAACAGAAGCTGCAGTTGATGTCATGGGACGTTTAACCGATATGCTGCTGGGTATGGATTTAAGCGGCTCTTCTTTACCAGCGGGTGCAGCCATGAAAAGTGCAGCACCCGCTGCTCCTGCCTCTGTTGAAGATGCAGTGGAAGAGACAGTGGTTGAAGAAGTCGAAGAAGAAACCGAAACCTTTGATGAAGCGTGGATTGATTCACCCTTATGTACTACCTGTAATGACTGTACTGATATGAATCCATTGATGTTTGTTTATAACGATACCAATCAGGCGATTATTGCTGATCTCAATGCCGGAACCTACCTGCAAATGGTTGAGGCTGCTGAAATTTGTCCATCCAGGTGTATTCATCCAGGTAAGCCCTGGGATAAGAGTGAAGCTGATTTAGATGAATTGATGGAACGGGCTGTACCGTTTAACTCATTTTAACGTGTTGATACATAAGTTATTATGAATATTATCGACCTTATAACAGCGCCCGTTATTATGACCAGCATGGGTCTGCTTTTCGGCGTCATTCTGGCGGTTGCCTATCATTATCTGAAGGTAGAAGAAGATCCAAGAATTGCTGAAACAGAAGAATTACTACCCGGCACCAACTGTGGCGCATGCGGTGAACCCGGTTGTTTACCTTTTGCCATCAAGCTGGTTTCCGGTGCTGTGAACCCCAGCGGCTGTACCGTCGCATCTGAAGATGATATTGATAACCTGTCAGAATTTTTAGGTGTTGATGCCGGAGAGCAGGAAAAAGTGGTTGCCCGCTTAAAATGTGCTGGTGGTAAGGGACAGGCTTTTCAGGTTGCGGAATATCAGGGCTTTGAAGGTTGCCGTGCTGCGGCAGTGATTTCCGGAGGTGGTAAAGGGTGCTCCTGGGGTTGTCTGGGGCTGGGGGATTGTGAAGTTGCCTGTACCTTTGACGTGATTCATATGAATAACAATGGTCTGCCTGTGGTAGATGCCGCTAACTGCACAGCTTGTTCTGATTGTGTTGATATCTGCCCGAAAAATTTGTTTGAACTGCGCCCGATTGCTGAACAGCTATACGTGCAGTGTAACATCCCCTTAGAAGGCGAGTCGGTCACTGCCTTATGCAGTGCCGGTTGTGATGCCTGTGGAAAATGTGTTGCCGATGCACCACAGGGACTCATGGAAATGGTTAATGAGCTGCCTGTTGTTGACTATACATCAGGACTCTTTACCACCGATAAAAGTACCAAAAAAGCCATTGAACGCTGTCCGACTAATGCCATTCAATGGCTGGAACTCAATCAGTTTGATGAACAGACTGATGAACAAGAACGTTATTCGCAATATTAAACTGTTAACTGCAAACTGAATTATTTATGCTAAAGCTTACTGAAACTGCAATACGCCTCTATCGTCAACTTTTTGGTTCACCAGAACTTGCCGGACAACTGGCAGATGGTATTGATACTGTACTGGATGGTAATACTGCCATAGCAGTGACTGAAGCCTGTATTACCGAAGTGGCTGCTCTGGGCGGCGGCTTTTTACAACAAGGCGCGGCACTGGCATGGCTGTCTGAACAGCAAAGAGTCGCCAATAATTTATTCGGTGAACAACTCAGTGTACAGCAGGCTGATTCACCTCGTGGTGCTTTAGCATCAGCGATGGGTGTCAGCATGTCAGGTCATCGCAGTACGGTGTTTCTGTCTGCGCCGGAGCTGTCTGCCTGTCAGGACCTAATTCAAACTGCAGCAGGTCGTCATTTACCATTAGTGATTCATGTTGATAATCGTTTATCAGCAATGCATGGCTGTAGTACCGGCAGTGGTCATGATGCGGTGCATCAGGCTATGGATTGTGGTTGTCTGGTCTTATTTGCCTCCAATGTACAGGAAGCAGTTGATTATACCTTAATTGCCCGTCATGTTGCTGAGCTGACTCTGACCCCGGCACTGGTGGTGATTGATAGTGCAGAAACAGCCATGTCAGCACAGGATGTCCGTCTACCTTCTGCTAAACTGGTGAAGCAATTTATTGGGCGTGCTGATGAACTGATCAAGTCACCTTCCAATGTACAAAAGCAGTTGTTTTCTGAACAAAGAAGACGTGTCCATAACTGGCATGATCTGGACAAGCCGGTGCTGCAGGGTGCTTTACAGGATCCTGATTTATTTGCTCTGGGCAGTGCTGCTAAAGAAACCTATTTTGATGAGCTGGTACAGACCACGTTAGAGCAGGCCTATGCACACTTTGCACAATTAACTGCCCGTCATTATTCTTCTGTTTCCACTTACGGGCTGAAAAAGGCCGATATCATTGTTATTGCGCAAGGTAGTGCCATTGAAACCCTGACGACTTTCAGTCATTATTTAAAGTCACTGAAAAAGAAAAACTCAGCGGGTATTGATAAAATTAATCTGGGTGTGATTGGTCTGCATTGTTTAAGACCCTTTGATTCATCTGCTCTGCTTGATTTAATCACAGAAAATACCAACACCAAGCAACCGTTAATTGTACTAGAGCGTCTGAATACCTCCCTGGCTGATGATGCACCTTTAATGCGCGAAATTCGTGCTGCGCTGCAAAAATCAGCTACTGCTTCTGCTACACAAGTACAAAAACTGCGTTCCGTAATTTATGGGCAGGGGGGCAGTGTACTGAATATCAGTGATTTATGGATGCTTATCAGCTCAGTCAATAAAAATAGTACTAATGGCAAATATCTGGGTATTCCATTTATTTCTTATGATGTCGCAAATGCCCGCAGCAAAACCAAAGAATATCATCCTAAACGTCAGGTGATGCTGGATACTCTGGAACGTTATTATCCACACATCACAGAGCTTGGTATTAACGCCTCTGCTAATAAACAAAAGACTAAACAGTTTGCCTTATGTTCACCCGCTACGGAATCACTGAGTTTTGCCGTGAGTTACAATGCTGAGAATTCATTGGTATCCTACGCGATGGATTTGTCTTCTTATCTCTATAAACTCAAAAATGGCTTTATACGCAGTACAATTTCATCATCATGGGAACAATGGTCGCAGCGGCGCACTGATTTTATTACGCAGTCTGACATTGCCTATGCCACAGGCAGTTCCAGTCTGGTTGACTTCTTTATGCTGCTGGATACTGATGAAAAATCATTATTATCAGCTTGTCAAAAACTCAATGACAATGGTGTCTTATTCTTTTCTGAATGGTTTGCTGATATCGACTTATTAAGCACAAATTTATCACCAGCAGTCATTAATGAAATTACGACACTGATTAACGAGAAAAATCTGACTCTCTATAAGATTGATGAACAAACTGTCTGGGAAAACATGCTCGCAACAATGACTGCGGTATTACTCAATAATCAACAAGTCAAGCTGAAATCCCGTAAAATTATTTCTATCAGAGAATCATTGCTTAATGATAGTGACGATGATGCATCTGAAACAACTGCAGCTTTTAAAGACACATTAAACGCGGCAATGGAAGAGTTACAGCCTTATCAGGCTGAAAAACAATTTTCCCGTTTGTCCAGAAATATGGCTGATACTGCTAATGAAGCGATGTTTTCTGATGTACCTGAAATGGTAAAAAATCTGGGACAGGGCAGTGAAACTTATGACAGTCTGCCGCGTTTCTGGGATCAGGTAGGAGTTTTACAGCAACAGGGCGAATCTGATCAATTAACGGCTGATCCTTATCTGGCAACCGGTACCATACCCTCATTGAGTGCGACATTTAATAATATGCGGCAATATGCCGCAGCACCTATGCCGGAATTTAATCCACAATTCTGTACGGCCTGTGGTGACTGCTGGGCTAACTGTCCTGAAAGTGCTATTGCTGTTACAGCCATTACCCCCAAAGCATTAATTGAAACGGGTATAAAGTTATCCGGAGCTGATGCCTTGCGTTCGGTATCTTCAAAGCTGGCCTCTCAAATTGCTAAACGCTGTCGTAATAACGAAGTCGTAGCCAACAATAGTGGTGATTTACTCACAGATGCTTTTAACTGGTTCAAAGAAAAAGCGGGTATGCCGCAAGAGCGTATGCAAAGCATTGAAGCAGATTTCGACAAAGCACATGCCGCCATAGCCGCTCTTTCGGTTGTTGCCAGTGACTTATTGTTTTATTCACAGGAAAAGAAACAGAATGACAGCGGTGAACTGCTCAGCCTGGTCATTAATCCTGATAGCTGTAAATCCTGCGGGCTTTGTGTTGAGCTATGTTCTACAAGAAGTGTTGCAAAAAATAATGAAGACTCTCTCGCTTTGAGCACTCCTGTACTGACAGAACAAACGGGTGAAGCTGAGAGTGAAAGCCGTCAGAAAAGTGAAAAATCAATAGCACAATCCTACAAAAAACAGTGGCAGATCTGGCAGAAAACACCCGATACCGATTCAGCAACCATTGAACGCCTGCTACACGAACAAACAATGGATGCCGGTAGTGCGTTAATGTTATCACGTCATAATGCCTTTGCACTGTCTGGCGGCGATCACGGTGAATCAGGTTCAGGCGAAAAAATTGCCATGAGGCAGTTATTAAGTGCTGCAGAATACCATCAACAACCTTTATTGCACCAGTTTATAACCGAGCTGGATCGTTTAAGAGATGCACTGAAAAATGAGATCAATAATAGTTTATCTGAGGCATTACCTACTGATAATTTAATGCATCTTGCCGACAAATTATCAGACGTGAAAACCCGTCAAGTGGATCTGAATACCTTACTGGAACAAAACAAACAGGTCATGGATACAGCTTCCATTGATGCCATGAGAACACATCAGCTGGTGACTCTGGTGTTACAAATGAATGAACTGCACTGGAAGTTATCAGAAGGTGCCTATGGTATTGGCCGTGCCCGTTATAGTTTGTGCATTACTTCAAGCTCTATTGCCAGCTGGGCGGGTACCTTTCCAAATAATCCGTTTCATGTGCCGGTTAATATTGATGTCACCGGTGAAAGTGCTCAGCTTGCCGCCGGTCTGGTTCAGGGACAAATTAACGATCTGCTTTCAGCAGTCAGTCTCATGCGCAAGGCAAAGGCCGCTATAGATGCACGTTATGCAAAAGCGACAGAAAAACTGGAACACTTAAACTGGCAGGATCTCACCAGAGAAGAACAACAACTCTGTCCACCGTTATTTTTAGTGGGTGGTGATGATTTATTAGGTGCCCATGGCTTTTCTCAAATTGCCTTATTACTCAATTCAAGCTATCCCATAAAAGTGGTTATTTTTAATGAGCTGGATGCTGGTCTGGCAAGTGACGGTTTACAGGAATATCATTTAAATCGCCGTCAGGATTCACCTAATAACCTGGCAATGATGGCGATGTCACAGCAAAATGCTTATGTGGCACAAACCTCTATTGCTGATAATAATCATTTTCAGCAAAGTGTTGAGCAATTACTCTCTAATACCTGTGCCGGATTAATCAGTGTACATACACCAAGCCCTAAACGTCATGGTTTCAAAGCTGAAGAAACGGTAAAACAGGCAGAGCTGGCAGTTTATAGTGGCATGTTTCCATTGTATCAATATAATCCGCAGGATGAAGGTGTGTTTGGCAGTCGCCTTACGTTACATGAATGCGTGGCACAAGAGACTGAAACAGAACTTAACCCGGTACACTGGGCTCTGAATGAATCCCGTTTTCAAGCACATTTCACTGAGCTTGCGGGCAGTGCCGTACAGCCAGTGGAATTATCAGACTGGTTGCAGCTCAGCACTGCGGATAAAGACAAGAAAACACCTTATATGCTTGATGAGCAGGAAAACAAAATTGCCATCAGTAAAGACTTTGCTTCAATAGTGGCTGCCTCGAAAAGTACACAGCGTACATTGCAGGAATTAGCCGGTATAGTCACACCATTTACTGACTATGTTGAACACTGTGTTGCAGAACGTTTAAGTTCAGAGCATCAGGCTGAACTGGAAGCTCTAAGAGTAGAATACGAAGCTAAGGTAAAACAACTGGAAGAGAATTATAACCACCAGACTCATGCGAAGATCCGCAATCAATTATTGGGATTAGCAGGGTATGATGCAAACAAACTGAATTAATGCTTTACCAGTATCTTCAAATGAGCAAAACAGGCAGTTAATTTAACAAGGCTGATCCCAATAAGGACCGATTTTTACATGTTCAATTTTTTTTCATTAGGTCAAAGCTTTTCTCATGGTGTGCATCCGCCGCACCACAAGGAGCAGACAGAAGATTTGCCTATTCAACGAGTGCCTTTTGTGAGTCGTTATGTCATGCCTCTGGGGCAGCATATCGGTATTCCCGCTCAGCCTGTTGTAAAAGTAGGCGATGTGGTACAGCGTGGTCAGTTAATTGCTAAACCTAATGGTTTTATCTCAACTGCTTTACACAGTCCTGTGACAGGGAAAATAACCGATATCGGTATGCATCGTTATGTCGACGGCTCATTTAAAGCAGCCATTGAAATTGCCGCTGATCCCTATGCTACACAACAATTTTCTGTAAGCAGTACCCAATCCAATAGTAATATACAGGATTTGAATCTTGATGAATTTATTAGTGCCGTACAGCAATCAGGTATAGTGGGTATGGGTGGGGCCGCATTTCCCAGTCATGTAAAATATTCTATTCCGGAAGAGCAGAAAATAAATGATTTACTGGTTAATGGTGCGGAATGTGAACCTTATTTGACCAATGATCATCGCTTAATGGTAGAGCGCCCTGAAGCCGTATTACGCGGTTGTGAAATATTACGTCAGCAGCTGGGTGCTAAACGGGTTGCCATTGGTGTAGAAAAAAATAAACCGGAATCTATTAGCAAATTACAGCAATATCTCACTGCTGATATGCCCATCGATATCGTGCCTCTGGAGGTAAAGTACCCTCAGGGTGCTGAAAAAATGCTGATAAAAAGCATTTATAATAAAGAATTACCTGCTGGGAAATTACCCAGAGATATTGGTATTGCAGTGAATAATGTCGGTACTATTGTCGCTCTGGCTGATTATTTTGATCAAGGCATGCCTTTGATTGAACGCATTGTTACCCTTGCCGGTCCCGGAGTTGAAGAACCGGCTAATTTGATTGTGCCTATTGGAACCCCGATACGTGATGTGCTTGAGTTTGCCGGGGGCTTGAAAGAGCAGACCAGAGAAGTGATTATGGGCGGGCCAATGATGGGCAGTCCCGTCGCCGATCTGGATGCACCGATTTTAAAAGGTACTTCAGGTATTTTAGCCTTTACCGATGCTGAAACAGCACGTCCCAGAGAGTATCCCTGTATACGTTGTGCCCGCTGTCTTGAGGCTTGCCCCTATTTTCTTAATCCATCTCGCCTGGCACTGCTGGGCAAGGCCAGACTGTTTGAAGAAATGCAGGAAAAATATAATGTCATGGATTGTGTTGAATGTGGCGCCTGCACCTTTGCCTGTCCATCAAATATTCCCATTGTGCAGCATATACGAACCGCTAAAGATAATTTGCGTAATCTGTCGGCAAAGAATAACTAATCATCAGTAAAGATAAAAAAGAACAAGTGATATGAAAAATGATCCATTGAAAAAAAGAGATCCTAATCTTTTACTGCAATCAGCACCTTTACTGCGTCAGGAACTGACTACACCTGCTGCAATGAAAGAAGTATGGATTGCTTTATTACCAGCCACTGCTGCGGCATTGTGGTTCTTTGGTCTTAGTGCCTTGCTGATTTTAATTACTTCAATCAGTGGTGCATTACTCACCGAATGGGTCTTTACCGACAAACAGAAAAGACGCTTTGCCTTAAGTGATACCAGTGCCGGTTTGACCGGCTTACTCATTGGCCTGACTCTACCGCCGGGTTTACCTTTATGGATGGCATTTCTGGGCGGTTCGGTGAGTATTGGTCTGGGAAAAGTGATCTGGGGCGGCTTAGGCACAAATATCTTTAATCCGGCACTGCTTGGCAGGGCTTTTTTATTGGGAACCTTTCCTATTGCTATGACTACCTGGGGAGCCGCTGGTGGTCCGGGTGAATTTTTTCAGCTGCATAGCTCTAATCTGGCTTTACCGTTTATGCAGGCTCAGGTGGACTCCATGAGTGCGGCAACACCGTTGGGCTTAATGAAATTTGAACAGCAGGGGACAGCTCTGTGGTCACTTTTTATGGGTAATACTGCAGGTTCAATTGGTGAAACCAGTGCTTTATTTTTATTACTGGGTGGTGTCTATTTGTTGTTGCGCCGCAGTATTGACTGGCGTATTCCGACTGCAATATTTTTAACTGCTGCGGTATTTTCTTTTATCATGTTTTTAACGGATGGTGATAAGTATCCTTCACCATTATTTACCTTATTTTCTGGTGGTTTATTGCTGGGAGCCTTTTTTATGGCCACCGACCCAGTGACCTCCCCCTTAACGCCAAAAGGCTGCTGGATATTTGGTATCGGTGTGGGTTTTCTGGTGGTGCTTATCCGTTTATTTGGCGGCTTACCGGAAGGTATGCTCTATGCCATCTTATTAATGAATGCAGCAACACCACTCATTGACCGTTATACACAACCCAGAATTTTTGGTCGGCAGGCTTAAACGAACTAATGAATACAGCGAATATTACAAGCAGCACTCATCCTTCAGCACAAAATCAGGAGCCGGGCAGCAGTCGCCTGGTGATTTCTATGGCAGTGGCTGGATTTATTTCCGGTGTCATTATTATTGCCATTTATATGCTGACCTTTGATACCATTAAAGAAAACAAGGCTAGAGAATTACGTGAGGCAGTTTTTAGAGTACTGCCTGATGTCAGTCATATGCAGAAACTGCATTTTGTTGATAATAAAATGGTGGTTGTGAAATCAGATGGGATGGATGATGAAATGATCTTTGCCGGTTATGATAAAGATGCAAAATTTATTGGTTATGCCATACAAGGTAAAGCACCAGGATTTCAGGACACTGTGCATATATTATACGGTTATCTAAGTTCAAATTCTAATATTACTGGAATGGCAGTCTTAGAGAGTCGGGAAACTCCGGGACTGGGTGACAAAATTTTTAAAGATATGGATTTTGTTAGTGAATTTATTAATTTGCCAATGCATAAAGATATCAAGGCAGTTAAAAAAGGTACCAAAACTCAGGAAAATGAAATTGATGCCATTACCGGTGCAACGATTTCATCAAAAATAGTGGTTAAGATTATTAATCAGGCATTTAAAAAATGGTCACCACGACTGCCTCAGCAGGGCAGTGAACCTGCTTTAGAATTATCCGAAGTAAAAGTGGTTAAAGAAAGCTAATAAATAGTATAGATGACAGGTAAAGCGTTATGGCAACAGATGTAAGTGCATATGAGGAAATGATCAAAGGTCTGTGGCGGGATAATCCCGTTTTCGTTCAGGTGCTGGGTATGTGCCCAATGCTGGCAGTGACAAATTCCGCAATAAATGCAGTAGTGATGGGATTAGCTACTTTTTTTGTGCTGGTCACCTCCAGTTTTTTGGTATCCAGCTTTAAGCAATGGATACCAAAACAGGTTCGTATTTCCTTATACGTTATTATTATAGCCACTTTTGTTACTGTGGTTGATTATAGTTTATTAGCGATGTTGCCTGCTATTCATAAAGAATTGGGGGCGTTTATTCCTCTTATTGTAGCTAATTGTATGATTCTTGGTCGACAGGAAGCTTTTGCATCAAAACACGGTGTTAAATATGCGGTGATGGATGCTGTGGGTATGTCCGCTGGATTTATGATTGCTTTATTTTCTCTGGGAGCAGTCAGAGAAATATTAGGTGTAGGTGCTTTGTTTGGCGTTGACCTGTTTAGCGCGAACTTTGAACCCTGGGTTATTATGATCCTGCCTCCCGGCGGTTTTTTAACATTGGGACTTTTATTATTATTTTTTAACTGGTTCACTGAGCGCAGAAGACAGTTTTTAATTAAAGTGGCTGATGTTGATAAAATAGCAGTAGGAGTAAAAGATAATGGATGATTTACTCTGGATCTTTATCAGTACCTTATTAGTCAATAATTTTGTACTGGCCTATTTTCTTGGACTCTGTCCATTTTTAGGCGTTTCCGGACAATTGCTTACCTCTTTTCGTCTGGGCCTGGCCACGACTTTTGTACTGATCATCACAGCCTTATGTGCCTGGGTATTAAATACTTATGTATTAATCCATGCGCCTTATTTACGTCTGATCAGCTTTATTGTGGTGATTGCCAGCACTGTACAGTTTATTGAAATGAGTATCAAAAAGCTCAGTCCGAGCCTGTTTAAATCCTTAGGTATCTTTTTACCCTTGATCACCACCAATTGTGCCATACTTGGTCTGGCAATTTTTGCCACCAATCGTGGTTATGGTCTGGTTGAAGGTCTGGTTTTTGCTTTAGGTGCAGGGGCCGGCTTCACGTTAGCCATGGTGCTGATGGCTGGTATTCGTGAAGAAACTGAAATAATGGATGTACCGGTATTAATTCGAGGTACCGCATTTAATCTGATTATTGCCGGTATCTTATCAATGGCCTTTATGGGCTTTGCCGGTCTGTTCAGTTCTACTTAAATTATTATGATGACTCATATCCTCTCATTAATCGCCTTAATTGTACTCTGTGTTTTATGGATAGTGTTCCAGCAATGGTTGGCAAAACAGGATCCAAAATACAAAGGCTATCAGGCAGGTTGTGGCGGCTGCAGCCGCTCATGCGGTGACTCTGATAAAACTTCTAAGCAAAGTCAAAAGCAGGATAGTCACTGCAGTGATTTTGAAGCAAAAGGAAAAAAAATTCATTTTGTAGATGCTTCAACGCTATGGTCAAAATATACAAAACATTAATCTTCTCTGTGTCCTATCTTTGCTGTTGATTTTAATTGCTCCCTGAATTAAAAGTTAAACCGCTATTTTTAATAAACTTCCTCTTTATTTCTTTTACGTTTTACAAAATTAATCTTATTAATTTTAATATGTAAGAAAATCCTTTAAAATTTTTGTAATTGTCGCAAGAAATAATTTTCAATACAAGACATGGTGTCTGTGTTTGTGGTAGGGTTGCGTTTGGCAATTATAAACTTTTGTATTTTATGTTGGTGTTTATATTAAGTAAATGTTTGAGGGTTGTTAAGTTAAGATGAAAAGAATATTGTTATTATCACTGTTATTTTTGATACAGGGACTCAATTTATTCAGCATGGCTGATAACTTATGTGGCGATGATAAATTACTGGTCAAACATGAAATTAATATCAATAATTATGAAATAAAGGAAATTGAAGGCAACAAACGATGGGGCATTGATAAACTATATTCTTCCACTTCAAAAGAGCCAGTTAAACCCGAACACCCATTATATGGCAAGAATATTAAGGAAATTGTTTATTGCGATAAACGCTACAACTTCAATAAATGTGATGAATATTCAGTCTGGTATAGCCCAAAAGAACTCATTAATTATGAATCCAATGGCCGTGAAGTTATTTGCTATACGATAGAAGAAGCAACTCAAAACAACAAAGAACTCAGCAGCCATCATTCAGGAATATTTTTCTATACTAAAAAAAGAGATACAGCGTCCCCTGTTACAATTAATGCACAAAAAGACTATTAATAACTTCTGATTAGTAAATCCTGTTAAAATTTCAAGTGTTTATTTAAGAGCAGCCAAAGCGGCATCATAGTTTGGCTCCTGAGTGATCTCAGGAACCTGTTCGGTATAAATCACTTCATTCGTTTCATTTAAAACAACCACAGCTCTTGAGCAAAGGCCAGTCAAAGGCCCTTTAACAATATCCAGCTGATAATCTTCAGCAAAACTGCTTCTGAAAGTGGAAAGCATTTCTAAGTTGTTTATGCCTTCTGCTTCACAAAAGCGTTTTTGGGCAAAAGGTAAATCGGCTGAAATAACCAATACTACGGTATTGTCCAGACCGGCAGCTGATTCATTAAACTGACGAGCAGAAGTAGCACATACCGGTGTATCAAGGCCGGGTACAATATTTAAGACTTTTTTCATTGAAGATAATGACCTGGTTTATTTAATCAAACGAATTTCTTTTGCCGTCTGCTGACCAATAATAACCTCTTTAAGTGATCCGGGAATTGTACTATTGCTATTACTTATGGGGATTCGTCCGCCCATGACTTCGGCATAGTTTTGAGGATACAAGGGTTGCAGATCTGGTTCGGCAAAGCCGTGAGGATAAACGTAAGCGCTTAAGCAACTACCGTTATTTCAAAAAAGTTTTCCCTACCTCATAATCAATCTCATCAATTCACTATGAGGCTCACCAA
>JAHXHI010000096.1 GCA_025656775.1 gamma proteobacterium symbiont of Bathyaustriella thionipta | reverse complement strand
GTGTAAGTTCAAGTCTTGCATTGGAATTGTTATTTGATAAAAAGTTACCTGATTTTATCTGAGATTAAAAATCATGCTGAATAGTTACATGTGAAAAACATATCCAGCAAAATGGGCGGTAACGGCAAAATAACCATTGCCAACATTCCCAGAAGGAGAATAGGTGCCCCGACTCCCCCCTGAATCAGTTCTGTGAACCGGGATTTAACACTTGTTTCAGCTATTGCGGCCATATTAATCCTGTGACTGTTTTTTGACGAATGTGCAAAATTTTTCGCTTTATTTATACAGTTAGCAGATTATGTGCCAATAATGACATATTGCACCTACAGCATGAAAAACTGATTCCCCTGTCCTTAAGATAATGGCATACGCTCACTTAAGCATTATAAGAGTCACTTGAAAATCGCCCGAATATAACCTAAAATCCACAAAGGGTCGAATCTTGCTGTTTTTAAAAAGATTTTACATCATCTAAACTCATTTTTACTTTTAAAAGATTCCACAACCATGTTAAAAAAAATTTTAATCACCTCAGTAATACATTTTGTGTTTTTTGCTAACCAGGCCCTTGCGGAAAACTGGCTTTACACATTCAAGCCCGGTGATACCATCTGGGATTTCAGCCATGAATCTTTAACTGATTGGCGTAACTGGAAAGAGATTGTAAAACTAAATAATATAAAAAATGAATATGTGATGCACCCAGGCTCTCAAATAGCAATTCCTGTGAAATGGGTAAAACAAAGGGCATCAAAAATCAATGTCATAAACATTCATGGAAACGTTCAGGTTCAGCTGTTTGATTCCAAACGGATATTATCGTTAAAGCCGGGGATGCGGATTTCAAAAGGAGACATTATTACAACCGATAAAAACAGTAATGCTTTATTAATATTTGAAGATGAAACAAAACTGACATTACATGAAGAAAGTGTCCTGTTAATAACCACTGCACGCATCATGGGTGGCAACAAAATCAGTAGTTCTGATATTCAGGCACAAATCAAAAAAGGGCGTGTCAATATTCATGCAAATCCTGATAAATTACCCGATAATCGTTTTGAAATACTCACCACCGCGGGTAATTCTGCGGTGAGAGGCACTCAGTTTAGAGTCAGTACGGATAATAAAATCACAAAAACAGAAGTGCTTTCAGGTTATATTGATGTCAGTAATCCGCAGGGTACCACCAAATTACCTGCGGGTTTTGGCACCATAGCAGCAGTAGGTAAAAAGCCACTCCCCCCTATCAACCTGTTAAGCGCCCCGAAACTCAATCAGTTAGACAAACATATCCGCTACCTTCCTGCTCGTTTTACATTCGCTGAAAAACAGCAGGTTTCTGCTTACCGAGTCCAGATAGTCAATCAACAAGATCCTGACTCAATCGTATTTGATCAAATAATTAAAAGAACATTAACCATCATTCAGGATTTACCCGATGGCCTGTATACCCTAAAAGTTCGTGCTATAGATGAACAAGGCCTGGAGGGAAAAGGTGCCTCTCACCTGTTTCAAATTGATGCGCGTCCAGTCGCACCCTTCCAGCAAAAGCCTGACAACAAACACACCCAACAAATCGGAGAAGTTAATTTTAAATGGTCTTCTCCATTAGATTCTTCACATTATTTATTGGAGATAGCCACTCAAACTGATTTTGCCCAGAAAAAAACGATTCAACATAAAGTCTCCAACAGCTCTCATCGTGTGCTTTTGGATGAAGCCGGCACATACTACTGGCGTATATCTTCAGTTGATAACACAGCACATCAAGGCCCCCCCAGTGATCTTTCACTCATACATATCATTCCTGTTCCCAGGAAACCCGAGATGGAACAACCATCAATCAGTGATGATCACTTAATATTAAGATAGCGCAGTGCTGGAAACAACGTAAACTATCAGGTACAAATGTCGAACAGCCCTGATTTCATAGAATTAATTGCCAGTGAAACGCTTAAACAACCCACATTTAAAATAACACGCCCGCCAAGCGGAATTTATTATATTCGTGCCAAAACAATTAATGAGGAAAATTATTCAAGCCCCTATAGTCCTGCACAAAAAATTGAAGTTGCACCTAAAAGTTATTGGCCAGTCTCCTTTGTAAGCATACTGGCAGTCCTATTAATGGCATTATAATTAATGAAAGAAGTTTACGATACTTCAAGAAAAAAAGTGTATGCTGTAATTTTTATATCCTGTATTACCGCCCTGACACTGCAATACTGGAAAATTACCGAACATTTTGACTGGGCACTTTATGATATGCAAATGCCCTTATGGTCTACCGCTGCGCCAGATGACGTGGTTATTATTGCTATTGATGATAAAAGCATTGAACGAATCGGCCGCTGGCCATGGTCTCGCAGCGTTCATGCACAATTAATTGATATGCTCTCAGAGTTTAAAACAGGTCCTGTTGTTCTTAATATCTTATTTTCCGAACCAACCAGGAATAACACCACTGACGATATTGATCTTGCACAGAGCATCTCCAGGAATAAACAGGTCATTTTACCCATTACCGGTATCACTCGTTCAACTGAAGAGGGTGTATACGAACTATTGCCGATTCCCGAGTTATTACAGGCTGCTCACTCTATTGGTCATTCTGATTTAGAATTAGATATTGACAGCAAGTTTCGACGTGTTTTTCTATATGCCGGGCTCAACGAAGCCCGCTGGCCAAATCTGGCAGCTGCGGCCCTTTTTATGAGTAATGAAACCAAGCAATTACCGGGACAACGTAATGAGACATCCCCTCCAAATAGGCCCAATATCTGGGTGAGAGATTATTATGTCATGATCCCGCTTATCGGTGCTCCAAAGCACTTTAAAACAATCTCTTATGCTGATGTGCTTGAAGGCAGCATATCTTCAAAGGATTTATCAGGGAAATATATTTTTATTGGCTCCACAGCAAAAGGACTCAATTCCGGATACGCCACCTCCCTGCAGTTACAAAATATTATGAGTGGTGTGGAAATTCAGGCAAATATATTTGAAGCCATACGCCAGCATAAAACCATCAGAGAAATGTCAACTTCATTAAAACTTCTCCTCACCTTTATTCTCTCATTTATTGGCGCATTGTTAATTTCCAGAAATAATTGGGCAAAAAGTCCACTTTATCTGACTGGATTATTAATAGTGACTGTTTGTATCAGTGAGTCGCTACTTATCTTTGCCCATACCTTTATTCCGATTGTCCCCATCGGTATCAGTTTAATAATTTCATCATTATCAATTAGCTTGCTGTATATCATAAGCCTGCAAGATGCCGTTGATACAGATGCTTTGACCGGTTTATCCAATCGTCGGTTTTTTGATAATAACTTTAAATTTTATTGGCGCAGGGGAAAACGCTATCAACGTCCGTTTTCCTTATTATTAATTGATATTGATTTTTTAAAGGCTACAACGACACCTATGGCCATGCTCAGGGCGATACTGCATTAAAACAAGTCAGTAAGGTATTAAAAAAAAATGTACGCAGAGCGGGTGACGAAGCTTGCCGAATCGGAGGAGAAGAATTTGCCTTTTTAATTAGCAATAGTAACCTGAAAACAGCCCAGAAATATGCAGAGCATCTAAGAATACAGGTACAATCATTAAAGATTGAGCATACGGCTTCCAGAATCAGTAATATTTTAACCGTAAGCATTGGTGTTGCCAACATCACCCCGGCAAAAAACAAGACCAAAAGAGACATGTTTAATACTGCAGATAAAGCACTTTATCAAGCAAAAGAACAAGGTCGTAATCAGGTAATCGGCATAGATATGGATTAATAATTCCAGAAATACACAAACACAGTCATTTATTAATGCTCAGGTAACCTTTTTTATATTTTTAGCCAATTTTATATTGAATAGATTCATTAAATATTTTATTTTTTTCTAGACAAATGGCAAACACCCCAGTATCATACATCGCTTGTTGTACGGGGCTATAGCTCAGCTGGGAGAGCGCTTCGCTGGCAGCGAAGAGGTCAGGAGTTCGATCCTCCTTAGCTCCACCATACAATAACTACAAGCTGTTTTCACAGCGAAGAGACCTTTTGATAGCTTTTAAATAACAGTCGTTATAACAAAAGCAACTGTCAAACTAATGTCCCCTTCGTCTAGTGGCCTAGGACACCGCCCTTTCACGGCGGTAACAGGGGTTCGAGTCCCCTAGGGGACGCCACTTTTTCAAGACCTCTACAAGCTTTCAGTATCAAACTTTTTAATTATTTTGCCTTTGTCTCTGGTTTTTTTCTCACTTCATACCTATTTATCCTGAATAGATTCAATTTTTAACTCATTTTCAGAAATGATTACACTCAGGAGCTTTATCCAATGCCATCCAGTTCATCTCAGCCTAAAATTATTTATACTCTCACTGATGAAGCTCCAGCATTAGCAACACGTTCATTTCTACCTATTATCAAAGCCTTTACCAAAAGCGCCGGCATCCACATAGAAACCAAAGACATATCACTTGCCGCACGTATTCTGGCCTGTTTTCCAGATCATTTAACGGACGAGCAAAAAGAATCTGACGCATTATCTGAACTGGGTGAACGGGTCAAGGAGCCTGATACCAATATTATTAAATTACCCAATATCAGTGCTTCTGTGCCGCAACTCAAAGCCGCAATCAAGGAATTACAAACACAGGGTTATCAATTGCCTGATTATCCTGAAACACCAGAGACTGAAACGGATGAGAATGTTAAAAGCCGCTATGACAAAGTGAAAGGCAGTGCCGTCAATCCGGTTTTACGTGAAGGTAACTCAGATCGCCGGGCTCCTGGCGCTGTTAAACGTTATGCACAAAATAATCCTCATTCAATGGGTGAGTGGCAGGCCGATTCAAAAACGCATGTAGCCAGTATGGAGCATGGCGATTTTTATGGTAGTGAAAACTCCATCACTATGAACAGAAGCGGAAAATTTAAAATTGAATTAACATCTGAAGATGGTCAGTCAATATTATTAAAAGACGACTCCCCTTTTGTAGAAGGTGAGATTATTGACACCGCTGTCATGAGTAAAAAAGCCTTACGTGCATTTCTGGCCGATCAAATTACATCGGCTAAAGCCAACGATGTTTTATTATCGGTACATCTTAAAGCCACCATGATGAAGATTTCTGATCCGATTATTTTTGGGCATGCCGTTTCGGTTTATTTTCAAGATATTTTTACTGCCCATAAAGCCACTTTTGAGAAGTTGGGGATTAATGCCAATAATGGTCTGGGTGATCTATTAAGCAAAATTAAAAACCTGCCGGAAGCACAAGAAAAAGCCATCAAGGCAGATATTCAAATGTGTTATGACTCTCATCCTGAGCTGGCCATGGTTAATTCTGATCAGGGTATTAGCAATTTGCATGTTCCCAGTGATGTGATTATTGATGCTTCAATGCCTGCAGTCATTCGTTCATCAGGAAAAATGTGGGGCAAAGATGGTAAGCTTCATGACACTAAAGCCATTATTCCTGATCGATGTTATGCAGGTATCTACCAGGAAACCATTAATTTTTGCAAACAGCATGGAGCATTTGATCCTGCCACCATGGGCACTGTACAAAATGTCGGCCTGATGGCTCAAAAAGCAGAAGAATATGGTTCCCATGATAAAACCTTTGAAATACCTGCCAATGGTATGGTGCGTGTCCTGGATGAAAATGACACCTGTTTATTGGAACAATCCGTTGAGCAGGGTGATATCTGGCGCATGTGTCAGGTAAAAGATGCCCCCATTCAAGATTGGGTGAAACTGGCAGTCAATCGTGCAAAGGCAACCCAACTAGCCACGATATTCTGGCTTGACAGCCAGCGAGCTCATGATGCACAGTTAATTCTTAAGGTAAAACACTATCTGAGTCAATACGATACATCTGGATTGGATATTCGCATTATGTCTCCTGAAGATGCGGTCAACTTTTCATTAGCTCATATTAAAGCGGGTAAAGATTGTATTTCCGTTACGGGTAATGTGTTAAGAGACTATTTAACCGATTTATTCCCAATTCTTGAACTCGGTACCAGCGCTAAAATGTTGTCTATTGTGCCGCTGATGAATGGCGGCGGCTTATTTGAGACAGGCGCAGGAGGCTCAGCTCCGAAACATGTACAACAGTTTTTAAGCGAAAATCATTTACGCTGGGATTCATTAGGCGAGTTTCTCGCTCTGGCGGTATCTCTAGAACATATAGCCGATCACTATAATAACGAAAAAGCGCAAATTTTAGCACAAACGCTGGATCAGGCAACGTCCCGGTTTCTGGATGAAAATAAATCCCCCTCCCGTCAAACAGGTGAACTGGATAATAGAGGCAGCCACTTTTATCTGGCTCTCTACTGGGCACAGACCTTAGCAGCACAATCAGCAGATCGTGAACTGCAAGACCATTTTTCAGCTTTAGCTGATGCACTCACAAGCAATGAACAGCTCATTCTGGAGGAGTTAAATTCAGTACAAGGTCATTCAGTTGAGCTAAAAGGCTATTATCGTCCTGATACAACACTCACTAAACAATTCATGTGTCCGAGTACAACACTTAACTCGCTCATAAATACAGCAGGCTAAATCTGCTGGCGGCATTTTGAAGCTCATGAAAATATTATCGACCTGATTAGTATTTTAATTAACAGTATTAAGTTATTGTAATAAAGGTGTTTTTTACAATATAAACTTTATAAGGTTTTGATTTTAAAAATAATATTTGAATTTTTAAAACGAATTCATTAAAGGTTATCAGCATCAGGACGATAATAAAATTAATCATGACATCTTTCAGGCGACATAATGCTTAGTGTAATCAATCAATTAACCAGTCAGTATGAACAGCAATATGGTTTCAGGCCTAACCTGCTTTATATTACTACAGCACAACTGGAGCTGCTCAAAGAGCAATTGTCTGAGCCTGATATTGAAATTCTCGCACAGTTAATTGGTATGGATATAGTACTTATCGAAGCAGATTCAAAACCCTATGTTTCCTGGGCACAAATCGCCTGGAAACC
This sequence comes from gamma proteobacterium symbiont of Bathyaustriella thionipta, assembly GCA_025656775.1. Classification (GTDB taxonomy): domain Bacteria; phylum Pseudomonadota; class Gammaproteobacteria; order GRL18; family GRL18; genus GRL18. The sequence continues at coordinate 19,720 of JAHXHI010000096.1, read as the reverse complement.
TTCTAAAACAGCTTAATCCTACTTTTTTTTCATCTAAATACACATTAGCTATTGCTAATTTTTTCTAATTCGTGCAATATTCACGCCTTATAAATTTCAGTTTAAATTAATTCACTTTATAGAGCGCATTAGTACATAGTTATGGCAAAAGAAGAAGGCATTGAAATGGACGGTACTGTGGTTGACACATTACCAAATACCATGTTTCGCGTTGAGCTTGAAAACGGTCATATCGTTACCGCTCACATCTCAGGAAAAATGAGAAAAAATTACATTCGTATTCTTACGGGTGATAAGGTCACTGTGCAGTTAACACCCTACGATTTGAGCAAGGGTCGCATTACTTATCGTGCCAAATAAGCACTTTTAAACCGCAGTTCATCAACGACTAAGCTAAAATCCAGGCTATAAATTAGTCATCTGCGTTTTAACAAAAAGATTGCTATCGCTTAAAAGAAAGCATGAAAAAGCCTGTATCATTTCTGATACAGGCTTTTTTTGGACTGCACATATTTCACATTAATGCACTTTATCAACTTTCCCTGTTTCACTTTGCAAATCAAATTTCAACTCACCATTTTTCTCAGAAACAATGACTTTACCGCCATGTTCCAGTTCACCGAATAAGAGTGCTTCTGCCAATGGTTTTTTAATGCTTTCCTGAATAAGTCGAGCCATAGGCCGAGCCCCCATTTTTTTATCGTAACCATTTTTTGCTAACCATTTACGGGCATCAGGTTCAACATAGAGCTCCACTTTCTTTTCAGACAATTGATTTTCAAGCTCAAAGATAAACTTATCAACCACCTGTTCCATCACTTCTGTTGACAGGGATGCAAACTGCACCACAGCATCAAGACGGTTACGAAACTCCGGTGTAAAGCCCCGCTTAATCGCTTCCATACCATCACTGGCATGATCCTGTAAGGTAAAGCCAATAGAGGAACGAGACATGGCTTCTGCACCCATATTAGTGGTCATGACCAGAATAACATTGCGGAAATCAGCCTTACGGCCATTATTATCAGTTAAAGTACCGTGATCCATAACCTGTAATAATAAATTAAACACATCAGGGTGTGCTTTTTCAATTTCATCTAATAGTAAAACAGCGTGAGGATGCTTGTTAACCGCTTCTGTCAGTAATCCACCCTGATCATAGCCAACGTACCCCGGGGGGGCACCAATCAGCCGTGAGACAGTATGGCGTTCCATATATTCCGACATATCAAAACGTATCAGTTCAATTCCCATGAGCTTGGCTAACTGGGTAGACACTTCTGTTTTACCAACACCTGTAGGTCCTGCAAACAAGAAAGAACCAATGGGCTTATCATCGCGACCAATCCCGGCTCGGGCCATTTTAATGGCATCATCCAGGGTTTCTATTGCCTTGTCCTGTCCATGAATAACCAGCTTAAGATTCCTTGACAGTTTCTTCAGTGAATTCTTATCATTGGTGCTGATAGTTTTGGGTGGAATTCGGGCAATTGAAGCAACAATCGCTTCAATTTCTTTAACACCAATGTTTTTTTTACGTTTTGACGCCGTATTGAGTTGTTGATTAGCACCTGCTTCATCAATCACATCAATGGCTTTATCAGGAAGATGGCGTTCATTAATATAACGATCTGATAATTCAGCGGCACTTCGTAATGCCTGTTTTGTGTATTTAATATGGTGGTAATCTTCAAATCTTGAGCGCAATCCTTCAAGAATACGATAGGTTTCTTCAGCTGAAGGTTCAGACACATCAATTTTTTGAAAACGTCTTGCCAAAGCATGATCTTTCTCAAAAATACCTCGATATTCCTGATATGTCGTGGAACCAATACAACGCAAGTCACTCGTCGATAGCGCTGGTTTAATGAGGTTAGAGGCATCCATTGCGCCACCTGAAGCTGCACCCGCACCAATAATCGTATGAATTTCATCAATAAAGAGAATTGACTTAGGCTCTTTCTTTAGTTGATTCAGCACTGCCTTAAGGCGTTTTTCAAAATCACCACGATATTTTGTGCCTGCCAGTAAAGCCCCCATATCGAGCGAGTATATGACATTACCTTCAAGAATGTCGGGGACTTCATCATCAATAATTTTCTTAGCCAGTCCTTCTGCCAGCGCGGTCTTACCTACCCCGGCTTCACCAACAAACAACGGATTATTCTTTCTACGACGACACAAAATCTGAATCGTACGATTGATCTCTTCTTTGCGACCAATTAAAGGATCTATTTTACCCTCTAGTGCCCTTTCATTAAGATTAACAGCATATAAATCAAGCGGATTTTTTGATGCTTTGGCATTGCTCATTTCTGCCTCATCAGTTTCACCACCCTTTTCTTCTGCGCCCATGTCGAGATTACCGTCATCAACCTTACTAATACCATGAGAAATAAAACTCACAATATCCAGACGGGAAACATCCTGTTTACTGAGCAGATAAACCGCCTGTGATTCCTGTTCATTAAAGATTGCCACCAGTACATTAGCACCATTAACTTCTTTTTTGCCGGAAGACTGAGCCTGAAAAATAGCACGTTGTAAAACCCGTTGAAAACCCAGAGTTGGCTGCGTGTCACGTTCATCAATTTCAGAAAGTACCGGTGTTGTTTCATCAAGGAAAATAAGCAATTCATTACGCAGCTGATTCATATCAACTGAGCAGGCATTAAGGACTTCTGCTGCTGCTGGATTATCCAGTAATGCCAGTAATAAATGTTCAACAGTCATAAACTCATGACGTTTTTCCCTTGCTTCTTTAAAAGCGAGGTTTAGTGTAAATTCAAGTTCTTTACTCAGCACAATACTAATTTCCTTCTTCTCAAAAAGACTTTTATTCGACTTCCATTGAACACATCAGTGGATGATTGTGTTTTTTAGAATAGCTATTCACCTGTAATGTCTTGGTTTCCGCTGTATCTCTGGTAAACAGACCACAAATGCCCTTGCCGCTATTATGGACATCCATCATAATTCGTGTGGCTTTTGCACGGTCCATAGAAAAAAAATTTTCCAGTACGTGTACCACAAATTCCATAGGCGTATAGTCATCATTATTAATAATAACCCGATACATGCGTGGCTTTTTTAACTTAGGTTTAGCCGTTTCAACCGCAGTATCACCCATATCATTATCATGTAATTCATCATCAGACCAATCGTCTGAGTTAATAATTTTAATCATATATATTTAAGTCTAGCTAAAACTAAAAAAAATTCTCTAATTTTTGAAAAAAAATATGCGTGCTTTGATTTCTCCGGATAAATTAAGCACTTTAACTGTGTATGGGGTTTTTTCTTCTTATTACAAGTGAACCGGTTACCGCTTTGTTGTTTTAAATACCGCTATCAAAATCAATTAAATTTTCACAATTAGTGGTAATTAATGGAATATTTTCTATAGTTATTATAAACTTGATATAAGTTATTAAAGTAATTGCTAGGAAATGGTTATGGGTAAGGAAAAATCTTTAAAAAATAAAGATGATAAAAAGAAAAAAAAAGAATCTGAATCACTGAAAACGCTTCAAGCTGAACAGAAACTTCCTTCTTCGCCTAAAAGTAAGTCTTTAATTTCATTAAAAAAAATACAAAAACAACTGGACAAAATTGTAATACAAAGAGAAAGTGACAAAACGCTTCTTAGTGAATTAAAAAAAAATACCCTCACCATCAGCAAAGAGATTAAAAAGACTGAGTCTCAGCTTAGCAAAAACCCTCTGAATAAAGATTTACAACAAATTAAAAAAGAATTTGATAAACAAACCACTCAATTTTGTAAAAAAACAGACCAGCTCACAAAGGAAATAGCCCAGCTAAAAGAATTAGAAAAGCGTGTTGACACGAAAATTCAAACCATAGAAAAAAATAACGTCCCCGCAAATAAAGCGCTGAAAAATAAAAATAATAAATTATTATTAAAGAAAATCAATCGCTTTGAAGAACAGCTGAACCAATTCTCTGATACCTTAATTAATCCAGAGTACTTAACGGATGATTTCTCCAGGCAATTAAAAAAACTCAGTAAGGCCATTAAACAATCTAAAGCCAACCAACAGACTCATGATACCCAGATAAAATTACTACAAACCGATAGTTCCAATGTCAGGCAATTATTACGCCAGAACAGCGATAACGTTCAGGTGATATCTAAGAGCCATCAGCAGGATATTGAGAGTCATCAACAGGTAATCGAGAGTCATCAGCAGGAAATTGATAATAATCGCCATTCGATTGATGACCATCAGGATGATATCAATCATCTTCAGCAAGAAATAAAACGGCTTCAAGAGAATTCTGTCAGCAATCAGCAAAACATAAAAAAACAACAAGAAAATATAAAAAGCATCGATGAAGAGCTCATCAGTCTTATTCCAAGACTGGAAAATATAGACAAACAAAACATCGCTTTAAACAATCAGGACAATGGTGTAAGCAATATCAGCCAGCAATCAACCGAACTTCTTAAACAAGAATTAAGCGCTCAAATTGCTGAACAATCACAAACCACTCTCACTTCTGCTAATAAAACAAATCAACAACAGATCTCTGAACAATTAGCCCAGCAAAAGCAAAGCTTTACTCAACAGATTGAGCAACAGGATAAACAGCAGTCTGAGCAACTCAAACAACTGGAAAACAAAGTGTCTTCTATAGAAGACGCTCAACAAAAGCTGCTGGCACCACTGGAAGTACAACTTAAAGAACTGGAAGACAATATCCAGTCACTACAGCAGGAACACACGACGCAAGCTGCAACGATATCAGGTGACGCTGAAAATTTTTCTGATTTTAATAGTAAAATCAATATCTTTAATGAGAAATTACAGCAATCTCAAGAAGAATTAAAAAATCACGTTGAGCAAATACGTAAATCTGATAATCATGAAAACTTACAGCAATTTAATCAGCTGGATAACAATTTAGAGTCACTATCACAACAATTTTCAATTGTGTCAGAGCAGTCTACCAGCATGCTGAACTTGCTCAACACACTACAGGAGCAACAAAATACTGCAAGTGGACAAAACGATGAGGTTGCCAAACAGTTTTTAACTCAGCAGCAACAATTAGAAGATCATGATGCCCAATTAAATCAGCTCATCCCCATCCTTGCTAAAATAGATTCCAATGAGCAACAACTCATTCAGCATTCAGATACCCTTGAGCAATTAGAATCCGGTCAGCGTAAATTGGCCCAACATGAAGACAAAATACAAACTAACCTGGTGAAACTGGTACAACAAGTTGATAAAAGCCATTCCTTTACACAAAAAAATCTGACTAAAATTAACAGCAAGCAGCAATCCCAACAGGATTCTTTAGAAAAAATTGATAGTACCATAACAACACGCAGCCAACTCTTTACTATTGGACTCATTACCATTCTAGTGGTATCGACTGTGCTTTTTTACCATCAGGATAGCGTCAATCAAACAATACTCGATAATAAAATCAATAAACAAACACTCATTACACAGCTTAAAACGACACTCGATAAAGAAAATAATAGACGGATTGACCGCTTAGCAAAACAAAATACTCAAATTATTAATCAACAATTTGAGCGCATAGAAAACACGATTAATACCATTAATAAGCAGTCCGATCAGTATGTATCACAAGGTGATTGGCAAAAACAACATCAGCAACTGCAAAATAAAATGACTCAAACACACACAGAGCAGCAGAATTTTAAACAAATCATTGCCGAATTCTCCAATACGATTAGTTCTATGGAATTACAAATTCAACAATTACAAAATATATCATCTCAAGCAGCCATCATTACTGGCACTGAAGCCATTAACCATTCAGTTTACACCATTCAATTACTGGGTGCTCTAAACAAAGAATCGGTTCTTTATTTTTCAAAACAACATAATTTATCTGAAACCAGTAAGATCATTAAAACTGAGTATCAGAATAAGCCCTGGTATATTTTAGTTCAAGGAAACTATCGAAGTTTTAGCAAAGCTCAAAAAGACTTGCAGCAACTGCCTGAGGCGTTGAAAAAAAATAATCCCTGGATAAAAAAGCTGCCTTAGTCGCTGATATCAATCTATTATTTAACGATAATCTTTCTTATAAAAAATGGATATGAAAATTAATTTACCATTACTGCAAGAACAGAAATTAACGATTATCTTCAGAATTGAGCCTGGTTGCCTTGGCCCCAATGGAGTCAACCATATTGAAGCATTTTGTGAACTGGCTGAAAAAGAATTCGCATCAATTGACTCTGATTTCATCCATTGGACAATCATTCCCAGACTCGATAAGTCACTTCCGGAAATGCAATATAAAATCAATAATAAAAAATTAGCGCAGGACAAAGCAGAAAAGTATTTAAAAGTGTTTGGTAAAAGCCTCCATGAATTCGAAGATCATCTACACAACAAGATAGGGTTGATCATTGATCAATTCATGGGATACTGACTTTAACACACTGATAAACATTGATTAAAGACCATGATTCATCCCACAATTACTTGCTTTGTAAGCCCAATTTCAAATGCGGTTATTCTGATGACATTACTACATCATTGGTGATGGGGAAACCCTCAGTACTTCTTCAACAGTGGTCACCCCTTTCGCTATTTTCTGTGCCCCGCTTAAGCGCAGCGGTTTATAACCATCTTTAACTGCCTGACGACGTAATTGTTCCCTGTCAGCATTAAGACTGAGCAGGTGCTTGAATTCTTGACTCAGGGGCAGCATTTCAAACAGGCCTATTCGTCCCAGATAGCCGGTATTGCGGCATTCAAGACAGCCAACCGGTTTATACACTTTTTTAGGTAAGTCACTCTTCCAGGGCTTGACCATATCAACCCAGACATCTTCATCTACCTGCGTGTCTGTTTTACAATGAGGGCAGAGCGTTCTAACCAGACGCTGAGCCATAATGCCAATAATACTTGAATGGATAAGATAAGGAGGCACACCAATATCCTGTAAACGAATCAGAGCTGAAAGTGTATCATTGGTATGCAGTGTTGACAGCACAAGATGACCGGTCAATGAGGCTTGAATAGCCATTTCAGCCGTTTCTTTATCCCTGATTTCACCAATCATAATAATATCAGGATCCTGACGCATTAAGGTTCTGACGCCTTGAGCAAAATCTAAATCAATTTTTTGCTGAACCTGCATCTGATTAAACAGAGGCTCAATCATTTCAATCGGATCTTCTACGGTACAGACATTAACTTCCGGTTTAGCCAATTGTCGTAAAGTCGTGTACAAGGTACTGGTTTTGCCTGAGCCTGTGGGGCCGGTCACCAGAATAATACCATTAGGCTGCTTGATCATATCCTGCCAGTATTTATTTTCCTGCTTGCCAAAACCAAGTGATTCAAAGCCTCTTTGCAGCACTTCAGGGTCAAAAATTCTCATTACCAGCTTTTCACCAAAAGCAGTAGGCATCGTGGACAGGCGCAACTCTATTTCCAGACCATTGGGTGTTTTGGTTTTAATGCGCCCATCTTGCGGGCGGCGTTTTTCAGAGACATCCATACGCCCCAGAATTTTAATTCGACTGGCCACTGCATTCATGACAGCAGCTGGAATTTCATACACCTGCTGCATGACGCCATCAATTCGAAAACGAACATTCGCCTGCTCACGCCGTGGCTCCAGATGAATATCACTGGCCCGTTGTTCAAAAGCATATTGTAATAACCAGTCAACAATTCGCACGATATGGTTATTATCTGCATCCAGACTGCCGGTACGCCCCATTTCAATCAATTGTTCCAGATTCTGAACACCCATCATTTCATCATCTGATTGATATTCGGCCTGTGTCACTGACTTGGAAACACTGTAAAACTCAACTAAAAAGTGAGCAATATCTTCAGGGTTGGCTAAAACCAATTGTACTTTTTTGCCTGAAATACGCTCGATTTCTGTCAGCCATGAAAGCTGAAAGGGTTGTGCTGTGGCAACATAAACAGAGTCATGGGTGACCTCAACAGGTAAAATATTAAAATTCCTGGCATATGAAAATGACATCAATGAGGTCACACTATGCACATCAGTCACCAGGGGATCGATTCGTTTAGTGGCAATACCGGTTATATCTGACAACCATTGAGTCAGTTCATCGGAGGTAATCAAACGTTCCGGATGGCTTCTGTTTTTCCATCCTCTTTCGGTAATTACTGAAAATGGGTGTTGTTGGGAATATTGGTTATGCTTGTCCAGGGCTCTCAATACCTGAGTATTTTCCTTTGAAACCAGTCCATCAATGATAAGTTGATCCAATACTTTGTAGAGATCAAGTTTGCCATCCGGCTGTGTAAGTTGATTATTCTGCATTCTACTCGTTACGAATTAATAGTGATCAATGAACAGCGTATTAAAGTTGATCGTTTCAATTTAGCTTAGCAACAAAGAAATGATATACTGACTGGGTTTATTCAGCAATAGAATCAATCACACTTTATCAACGATGACATTAAAAGATGATACTTTAAGATATGACAAAACTGGTTCTTTTTAATAAGCCTTACAACGTACTTTGTCAGTTTACCGATTCTGACCAAAATCATGCATCAAGCAGAGAAAACTTATCCGATTATTTATCCATTGATAAGGTCTATCCGGCTGGACGTTTAGATCGTGATAGTGAGGGCTTATTATTGCTCACTGATTCTGGTTCATTGCAACATCAAATTGCTCATCCCAAGCATAGCAAAGAAAAGTCCTATTGGGTACAGGTAGACGGGGCAATCACTGATCAGGCGATTAAACACTTACGTAAAGGTGTGTCGCTTAAAGATGGTGTTACCCGCCCGGCCAAAGCCAGAAAAATAACACCGCCGGATATTTGGTCCAGAACACCTGCCGTTAGATTTCGCAAGGATATTCCAACTTCCTGGCTGGAGTTAACAATCTCCGAAGGAAAAAATCGTCAGGTCAGGCGTATGACTGCTGCCGTTGGTTTTCCTACCCTGCGTTTAATTCGTCACCGCATTGGTCAATGGACTTTAAACGATCTCCAGCCCGGTGAATACCATAGCCTCAATGTTTAATGATTCAACAGGAGCTTAAAAATTAATCATGTATTTCATAGCCAATGTTATTATTAAGCGATTGCCCGTTATCCTGTTAATGTTCGCCAGTCAAATCAATGCGGATACCTTTGTCAGAGATGATATTATTACCGAACCTGATTACAGACATTTTTCCATGTGCCATGCTCATGGTTGTAAAGTAGTTGAGCAGTTATCTCTAACAGACACACAATGGCAGCAAATAGCCCAATATTTTCAACCTGCAGCCCAATCAGCAGCACAGGAGCGCAGACAAATTGCAGACGCCATCGCAGAGTTTGAGAAAATTATAGGTGTTAAAACCAACACATCGGAAGATAAGGCCGGATTATTTGAGTCCATGGGGTCTGCGGGCCAACTCGATTGTATCGATGAATCCACCAATAGCACAACCTACCTGCTTATTTTACAACAACAGGGTTTATTAACATGGCATGAACCAATGGCTCACGTCACGCGCGGTTTTTTTATTTTTGGCTGGCCTCATAGCGCTGCTGCTATGAGAGAAAAACAGTCAAAAATTGAATATGCGGTTGATTCATGGTTTGAAGATAATGGCGAACGTCCCCATATTATTCCATTATCACAATGGCGCTCTGGCTGGTCTCCTAAATGACGATAGAAATAAAGACACAAGCACACACTCAAACAAGCTCTCATATAAATAACATTTCATCCGTCGTGGTTGGGCTGTCCGGAGGCGTTGACTCTTCAGTCACTGCTTTATTGTTAAAGCAGCAGGGTCTGAATGTTTCTGCCATCTTTATGAAAAACTGGAATGAAGATGATGATGATGGCTATTGCCCTGCCGAAGAAGATTTTGCAGATGCCCAAAGTATTGCTGCAGAGCTCGATATTCCTTTTCATGGTGTTAACTTTGCACCTGAATACTGGGATAATGTGTTTGCTTATTTTTTATCAGAATACCAGGCAGGCCGTACACCTAACCCTGATATTCTCTGCAATAAGGAAATTAAATTTAAGGTCTTCCTGGACTATGCTTTATCCCAGGGCGCACAAAAAATTGCCACGGGTCACTATGCCCGGGTAAAAGAGGAAGACGGTCAGTTTTATCTTTTAAAAGGCAAAGACAACAATAAGGACCAAAGCTACTTTCTCTACACTCTGGGTCAATACCCACTATCCAGAACTTTATTCCCTGTGGGTGAGCTTGATAAAACTGAAGTCCGTCATCTGGCCGAAAAATATCATCTTGCAACCTGGGATAAAAAAGATTCTACCGGGATTTGCTTTATTGGTGAGCGTGATTTCAACAAATTTCTCAGCCAGTATATGCCGGCAAAACCCGGTAATATGGTCACACCAGAAGGTGAAGTTGTGGGTCAGCATCAGGGACTGATGTACCACACTCTGGGGCAGCGAAAAGGTCTGGGTATTGGCGGACGTAAATCTGATAACAGCAACTTTTCACAACAGACAGCACAAAACGCCGGTCAACCCTGGTTTGCAGCACAAAAAAATATGGAAAAAAATCAACTCATTGTGGTTCAGGGGAAGGATCACCCCTTGCTGTATAGTAAAAGCCTCAGCGCATCTAAACTTCATTGGGTCAGTGGCAAAGCACCGCAAGCGCCCTTTCAATGTATGGCCAAAACACGCTATCGTCAGCCCGATCAGGCCTGTACCATTACATCATTTGAAACAAAGATCCCTGAAACAGGCAACAATAACACAGAAAATTATACAGATTGTGTGGTAGAATTCGACACACCACAATTTGCCGTCACACCGGGACAATCTGTGGTCTTTTATCAAGATGAAATCTGCCTGGGCGGCGGCATTATCAATTAGTTTACAACCAGAAGAGAAGTACCGGATTGACAATAGAACAGCTGACATCCCTAGAAGAACGCACGATTGCACTGGCTGGAATTTTCCAAAACTGCCATCAGGTGCAGCAATTAGCGACAACAGGAAAGATTGATACCTATTATCTGGATATTGCTGTCAAAGCAATTTTGAATACCAGTCCTGAAAATACCTTGTCAATTTTTCAAGGTATTCCCGGGATTCGCGATGGCTTGAATATTATTCAGCAGCAATTAGGGCATTCAAAGAGTCCCCGAGATACTGAGCTGACTCGGTATTCCATCAGTGTGCTTTTTTTGGCTAATAAATTACTTAAAAATCCAGATATGTTAAAACAATTAAGTAACGGCATAGAAAAAGCACAGAACCAGGTTGAGCATTTTGGCGACGATCACACGAATATTTATGCTAATCTGGGTGGACTTTACTCCGATACAATCAGTCAGCTAAACCCTCGTATTATGGTATCAGGTGAACCGGAAATTCTGAACAATCCCGATAATGCCAATAAAATAAGAACGTTATTACTGAGCAGTATTCGCTCAGCTGTACTATGGCAGCAACTCGGTGGTAGTCGTTGGCAGCTTCTGTTAAAGAGAAAAAAAATCGTGTCCATAGCAAAGGAATTATCATGAACTTTTATTTTTTCTTTCTGTCTATATATTTCAAATAATTCCCGATAATACAGAGTAAAAAATACGCTAACGACTCTAGCCCGTTTTTATTAGAGTCCAATTAAACATACAATTTATAATTAAAAATATTACATAAAATCATGAGCCTATATCAACAAATTACCCATGCTAGAGATTGTTTAAGAAAAAAAATTATTGGTCAGGATGCACTGGTTAATAAACTCTTTATTGCCCTGTTAGCCGATGGTCACCTTTTAGTCGAAGGTGCTCCCGGCCTGGCAAAAACCAGAGCCATTAAAGAATTAAGTGATCTGATTGAAGCCGATTTTCATCGCGTTCAGTTTACACCTGATTTATTACCTGCTGATTTAACGGGTACAGAAATTTATCGTCCTCAGGACGCTTCGTTTCACTTTCAAAAAGGTCCTTTATTTCATAATTTATTACTGGCAGATGAAATTAACCGGGCACCGGCAAAAGTTCAGTCAGCACTGCTTGAAGCAATGGCTGAACAACAAATTACAGTGGGCCGGGAAACCTATCAACTGCCTAAACTGTTTATGGTCATGGCGACTCAGAATCCCATTGAACAAGAGGGAACTTATCCCTTACCGGAAGCACAACTTGATCGCTTTTTAATGCATATCAGTATTGACTATCCGCATCAGGATGCTGAAAAAGCCATTTTAGAACTCAACCGCAAAGAGGCTCAGGAAGAGCTGTTAAACACTTCAAATTATACCGGCTCTGAAAGTGGTGAACCCGTCATATCCCAACAGGTACTCTTTGCTGCACGCCATGAAATTCTGAATATTCACATGAGTGAAGAGGTCGAAGCGTATTTATTAACAATTATTTTAGCCACACGCGATCCATCACCTTATGATGAAGAACTCGCTAATTGGGTTAATTATGGTGTCAGTCCTCGAGCCACGATTGCTCTGGATCGTTGCGCCAGGGCTCATGCCTGGTTAGCAGGAAAAGATTATGTTGCCCCCTCTGATATTCAAGCTGTAGCCTCTGATATATTCCGTCATCGTCTTTTGCTTTCTTTTGAAGCTGAAGCAAATGGTATTGACACTGATTATTTTATTGCCCGACTGCTCAGCTATATTGCTGTACCATAACCAATACATAATAACGACTCGACAAGCATGAGTATCTGGAAAAACAAAACAATTGAGCAGACAGGCAGCGATAAAAAGTCGCGTGCTACTGAGGTCGATCTGCAGGGCTTAATAAAATTACGCTATCAATCCACTCATCTTTCACTGGGTTCGCAACGCAAAGCCTATTCTTCACTCTCAGGTAATTACAACTCCCCTTTTAAAGGCCGTGGTCTGAATTTTGATGAGGTACGTCCTTATCAACCCGGAGATGATATTCGCAATATTGACTGGAACGTTACTGCTCGAACTGACAAAGTGCATACAAAAGTCTTTAAAGAAGAACGAGAGCGCCCGGTTTTTATTATTGTTGATCTCAGCAGTAGTATGTACTTTGGTACCCGTCACTGTCTCAAGTCAGTCGCTGCAGCTAAAGCCGCTGCCCTTTTTGCCTGGGCAGGTGCTGATAATAGTAACCGCATCGGTGGTCTGGTCTTTAATGATACCAGTCATATCGAAATGCGTCCTAAAGGCGGACACCGGGGCGTGCTGCAATTTCTTAAAATGCTCACAGACTTTCATAATAAGCCGATACACCATCAAGCGGCACAGCAGCACAAGGATAGTTCTTCAGAATCAGAATCTGAAGAAGCCTTAAATACCGAACTTTTATTTGCCCGTATTCAAAAAATCATTAATCCCGGCAGCATTGTATTACTGGCCAGTGATTTTAATCAGTCTAATATCGCTTTTTTAAAGCACATTCGTCACATTGCCCGCCATAATGACTTACTGATGGCACATGTTTATGACACACTCGAAAGCCAACTACCTCCCCCGGGACAATATGGGATCAATAATGGTATAGACTCTCAATCACTTGATACTCGTGACAGCACATTACGCCATTCTTTTCATGAGTTATTTCAGCAAAAAATGGATGATGTTGAACAATTTTGCATTCAAAACCAGATTCATTTAATTAATCTGGCGACTCATGACAAAGTAGCTGATCAATTTCTTGCGACTTTGGGTAAAGATGCCAGTGTTCGCCGAATTGCCAGGAGTCGACATTAATAATGCCAGCGCCGCAACTTCCCCAACACCAGACGTTTCAAGCCCCAACCCATAGCACTGCTCCAATGCCATCAGATGCGGTTCAGTTTGATCCCAATAAGCTGGCAGACATTCAATTACCTGAAGCAATTACTCTCTGGCCTCTTGCACCTGGATGGTGGTGGTTACTCGGCCTGTTTATCCTTATTTCACTGGTCATTATTTATTTTATTAAAAGAAAACCGCCAATAAAAACAGCCACGGTGAAACAATTTAAATCACAGGCAATGAAAGAATTTCATGCCATTAAAAAGCACTATGAGGCCCAGCTGAATGATAAAGAAGCAACCCATGAAACCGTAAAAAATTTATCCATTTTTTTACGTCGTTATGCCTTATCACTTTACACTAGAGAACAAGTCGCCTCATTAACTGATCAGCAATGGTTAAAATTACTGGACAAAACCTATAATAGTCAGTTTAAGAAAAATGCTGATAGCAATGAAAACAATCCACTTTTTTCTGAAAAATATGCCCATTTATTAACCCATGCACCTTATCAGCCAGCCAGTCAAATAATTGATCATGTATTATTAAGCGAATTATTTGATAGCTCAGAAAAATTAATTAATAAAACTGCCAAACTTTTTACACATAAACTTTCTCTACAAAAACAGGCACGCCAGGCAAGTGCTTCACGGGAGAAGTCCGATGTATAGTTTTGACTGGCCCTGGATGTTTCTACTGCTGCCATTACCGGCACTGGTTTACTGGCTTAGCAAACCGGTTGATTCAAAGCAGAAACAGTCGCTCAAAGTTCCTTTTTATGAACAGGTTCATAATTTAACTGCTCAGCATTCCGTTACGCAATTACATGCTTTTTCACCTTTTGCAGTCTTTGCGTTTCTGGCCTGGATTTTTTTAATCACGGCCTCAGCCCAACCAAAATGGTCTGGTGAAACCATAGAAATTCCTGTAAGCGGCCGGGATCTGATGTTGGCTGTAGATATTTCCGGCAGTATGGAAACACCCGACATGTTTTTTGCTCAGGATGCGGTCAATCGGCTCACTGCAGTAAAATCCGTATTACAACCGTTCATTCGCCAACGCGAAGGTGATCGTATGGGATTAATATTGTTTGCTGATAATGCTTATTTGCAGACACCCTTAACCTTTGATCGTAAAACCATTGAAAAAATGCTCTATGATTCCTTCATCGGCATGGCCGGATCAAAAGCAACGGCAATTGGTGATGCCATTGGTCTGGCTGTTAAACGCCTTAAAGATTTACCTGCTGATGAGAGTGATTCACGGGTTTTGATTTTACTGACAGACGGCTCCAATAATGCGGGCATTGACCCGGTCACCGCGGCTAAACTGGCAAAGCAAATTGGTATCAAGATCTATTCTATTGGTTTTGGTGCTGATGAAATGATTGTGCGTTCCTTTATGGGGCGTCAACGAGTCAACCCTTCTCGTGATCTGGATGAAAAAACATTAAAACTCATCGCAGAAACAACAGGCGGTCAATATTTTCGTGCACGTGATACACAGGAATTAAAAAAAATATACCAGACTCTGGATCAATTAGAACCCGTAGAGTCTGATAATCTCACTTATCGTCCCAGTAAAGCACTTTTTTACTGGCCTTTATCTATTTCACTGGTATTGAGTCTTATTCTTATTTTTGCACAATGGTCATCATCCAATAGCAATAAAACCTGGAACAGAGTAAACAGGAGAGAGCAATAATGTTAGAAACATTTCACTTTCTCCGCCCCGAATGGCTATTTGCCCTGCCCCTTATCAGCCTGTTATTAGTGCTGCTGCTCAGACGTTCAAAACAAAATAGTGGTTGGGAGGACGTTTGCGATGCTGAACTAGTACAATTTCAATTAGCACAACAGGGCAAACAGGTAACAAAATCATTTCAGCTATTACACTGGACGGTCCCTTTTCTTTTTTTAATAAGCATCATTGCATTGGCTGGTCCAACATGGGAGAAAAAAGAGCAGCCTGTTTTTCAACAAGGTAATGCCTTGGTGATTATTTTAGACCTGTCACTCTCCATGAATGCCAAAGACATCAAACCATCACGGCTTGAGCGCGCCAAATTAAAGCTGATTGACATTCTGAAACAGAAAAAAGAAGGTCAAACTGCGCTCATTGCATTTGCCGGTGACGCACATACAGTGAGCCCTTTAACCATTGATAATAAAACCATTATATCACTCTTGCCTGCACTTGATTCCTCTATTATGCCATTACAGGGTTCACATCTTGTTGATGCACTTAACACAGCAAAACAGCTTTTTAAAAATTCAGGTTTTGCACATGGAGACATCTTGATTATTACTGATGGCACTGAGCCAAATCAACAGAGTAAACTGGAAAAAAGTATAAAAAAACTACGTCAACAAGGCTACCACATTTCTGTAATTGGTGTGGGCAGTCAAACGGGCTCTCCGATTCCTTTGCCGGCTCAAGGTGGTTTTGTAAAAGATCAATCAGGACAGGTGGTATTAAGTAAATTATCAGCAGAGCCCTTAAAACAATTAGCCGATATTGGTTACGGCCAATATCATAAGTTGTCATTAGATGAGAGTGATTTTAAAGCATTAATTGACAATAAATGGGATGCAGATAAACCTGCTATTGAACAAGATGATCGATTTGAACAATGGCTTGATACAGGCGCTTATTTAACCCTGCTGTTAATTCCTTTTGCCCTGCTCAGTTTTAGAAGAGGCTTATTAAGCATTATTTTACTGGTTTCTCTTACATCCAATTTAGTCATTGAACCGGTATATGCTAACGAAGATTCAAGCAGACAATGGACTGCGCAATTCAATAAAGCCTGGGATCAGCTCTGGTATACACCCAATCAACGAGGCGATAAAGCCTTTAAAGCTAAAGATTATAAAAAAGCGGCTGACAATTTTTCTAATAAAAACTGGAAAGCGAGCGCTCAATATCGTGCAGGGGAATTTGAACAGGCACTTGAGCAATACGCCCAATCAGATGATGCCCAAAGTCTTTACAATAAAGGTAATACACTGGCAAATTTACAAAAATTTCAGGATGCCGCGGAGGCTTATGAGCAAGCAATAAAAAAACAACCTGAATTTGATGACGCTCAACATAATCTTGATTATATGAAAGAGTTAATCGCCCAGCAAAAACAACAATCTCAGGAAAATTCTGAGAAAAGCCAGGAAAAATCGGATAAACAATCAGAAAATCAGCAGCAAGAGCAGAAAAACAGCAGTGATGATGCTTCAAAGGGTAATGAGTCCGACACTAAAGACTCAGAAAAAAACAGTTCTGATGAGTCTGATTCTGAAGGTTCTGAATCAGGCAATAAGAAAGATCAGTCCAATTCAGAGGCACATGAGCAGAAAGCTCAGAATAATGAAGAGCAACAGGAGCCTGACGAGCCGGAATCAGGTGAAGCACAATCTAATGAACCTAAGTCGCCGGAAGATTACCAACAACAAAGTGCTCAGGAAGATGAGTCTGACCAAAAACCTGAACAACAGGTACAAGCCGAACAGCTGACAGAAGATAAAAATGAAGATGAGCAGCAAGGCACTGATGACACACAAAATGATGTACTCTCTCAGTTAAATCAGGAAGAACAGCAATCATTGAAGCAATGGTTACAACGCATTCCTGATAACCCAGGAAAACTGTTAAAGGTAAAGTTTCGTAACAATACGCTTTTAAGACAAAGACAGACAGAAACAGAAACACAATACGAGGGCGATCCATGGTAGCGCATACAATCGTGCAAAAATTAAGTCACAGACTACCCAATAAAAGTTTGCATCATGACACCCCCCCTAAAACACAGAGTATGAAAATACCTCTATGGCTGGTCACATTATTTTTTCTTTTTCAAACAAGCATCACTTTAGCTGAGGTCACTGCAACCACAGGCAGAACAGTGCTCAGCATTGATGAAACAATTCAATTAACCATTAAATCAGATAGCAGCTCAGATGATCCTGATTTAAGTATTTTAGACGATAACTTTCAAATTCTGGGAAGAAGCCAAAGCCAGAACTATAGTTATATTAATGGCAATGCTTCTCGAACTCATACCTGGAGCATCAGCTTATTACCTAAAAAAACGGGTGAAATTACTATTCCAGCCATTAAAGTCGGTAATGAAACAACTCAAGCGATTCATTTAGTCATACAAAAACAATCGAAGACCCCTGGTGTTGATGGCAAAGATGTGTATTTGAAAATTGAATTAGCAGGCGATAGTAACGAACAAGCAGGAGAAGAAAAAAGTTATTATGTACAACAACAGCTCCTTGTTACAGTACAGCTGTTTCACCGAATTCGTTTCTCTAATGCCACATTAAGCGAACTTGAAATAGAAAATACTGTGGTTGAAAAACTGGGTAATGATGCCAATTATTCAAAAAATATTGCTAATCACCGCTACAATATTATTGAACGTCGTTATGCTATTTATCCTCAACAAAGTGGTCCATTAGTCATTCCGGCACTTACCTTTTCAGGCAATGCTGAAATTAGCCAAAGCTTTTCTTTATTTTCAAGACCCGGAAGACAAATCATCAGTCGCACCAAGCCTCTAACCGTTAATATTTTGGCGATACCCGATAGTTATACCGGTAAACACTGGCTGCCTGCTGAAAATCTGGAAATTGAATCTGAGATTCTTGAAGATACTCATAGCATCGTTTCAGGTGAGGCCATTACGCGTCATATTATTGTCAGAGCTAAAGGACTTTTAGGTTCACAATTACCTGCAACCAGTGTGTCATCATCAAAAAAAATAAAAACCTATCCTGATAAAGAAAAACTCAGTAATCAATTAGTCAATGGCAAAGTCGTCGGTGTCAGACGTGACACGATTGCAATTATCCCACTAAAATCAGGAGAGTTTACTCTCCCCGAAATTAAAATTAACTGGTGGAATACCCTGACAAATCAACAGCAAACCACTCGCCTGGCAGCACGCACGCTTTTAGCACAGCCTAATAGTGATCAATTAGCCCAAATTGAAACAAACAAACAAACCAGTCAGCTTCAGGTTCCTTCTCAGGATCAACCTTCCTCTACTGCATCTGAAAAAGACGCAGCAAAATCCATTGAACCAATCACCAGGAAAGAAGTCATTTATAAAAACCCCAAATTTACCAAAAACCTTTGGTTTTGGGTGAGCATTGCTTTATTAATTATATGGCTGATGACGATCGCCTTATTTATCGTCTCTTCAAGCAAAAATAAACAACAGAAAAAAAGCCTGGCTGCTGCTAAAAAATCCTCCCCAAATCAATTAGCAGCACAAGAATATCTGCAACAGGTTTATCAGGCCTGTGAAACTAATAATGCCCATAATGCCAGCAAATCATTAGTTCAATGGGCAAAATTCCATTTTAACCAGCCAATGATATCAGGCTTATCAACGGTCACCGAACTGATTGATACGCTGTCTTTTGACAATTCACTCGGTGATGCCATTAACCATCTGGAAAGCTGTCAATACTCACAGGATAAAGAAAACTGGCAGGGTAATAATTTAAGCTCAGCACTGAAGGAATATCTGCATCAGGAAAGCACTGATAAAAAGGTTAAAAAGAACCAGACACCACAGGCATTTTCTTCTTTAAATCCTTAGAATCGGTCTGTAATAAAAAACACTAAAACAACAAGCTCTTTTATCTTAGGACCCATGAGTTTTCTTGTTAGCAATGTTTTTCATTTAGCAATGCTGATTGCTTATCCCATATGACTGTTTCAAGGCATTCCAGCATTTGATAAATTGTAATTGCTTGTTGGGCTTCTTTCGCGGGTGTTTTTCTTGTAGATTTCAGAAATGCGTGAATAATTTTTATATTACCACCTTGTGATTTAGAAAAAAGCACCCTTGCTGATTCTTTACCATTGTCAATTCTGAGCTTATAAATAGGTAACTATTCAGCATGATTTTTAATCTCAGATAAAATCAGGTAACTTTTTATCAAATAACAATTCCAATGCAAGACTTGAACTTACA
>JAHXHI010000329.1 GCA_025656775.1 gamma proteobacterium symbiont of Bathyaustriella thionipta | reverse complement strand
TCGCCACTCAAGAGAAAGGCTGAATTAAATCGTTAGCATTATGCTTTATGTCAAAAAAGGTGTTTTTGGAGTAATTCTACAGCCTCAACACTGCGTTGAGTGGGTATCAGTCATCAATAGCAAATTCAATACGTTCAGACAATTTTTCCAGTGCCTTACGTGCACAGGCGGCATCTTTATCACCACCAGGAGCACCACTTACGCCCACCGCGCCGATATTATAGCCGCCGGCAATAATTTTAAGGCCGCCTTCCATGACAATCAGTCCATCAATATGATTTAGCTCCTGTTGTATATCAGCTCGTGCTTTTTTAAATGCACCGCTGTCTGTCCAGGCCATAACCGTCATATTTGCTTTACGTTCAGCAATTTCCAGAGTAAAGCGTGATGCCATGTCATCCCGTAATGCCGCACGTTTAAGGCCAAAGCGATCAACCACAACAGCACTGATGTGGAAGCCGTCTTTACGACAGGCGATAATGGTTTCAGTGGCGATATCACGGGCTAATTCCATACCAAGACTTTTATCAGTAACGATATCAGCTGCCAAGGCTGATAGCGATGTTAAAATAAATGTCAGGCTGCAGATTGTTTGTGTCAGGAAAAATTTTGTCATTATTAATGCTCTTAATTATTATGGTTGAATTCTCATAAAAAGATTAGAGAATCTTTATTTATTGGGGATTTTATAGTAAAAAATACGATGAGTATTTTCTTGTCATATAATTGAAATACAAACACCATAAGATGTCAATTTTTAAATCAGTATCATTAACTATTTTATAATTAATAATGCTTAAGCCGCAAAGGATGAGGTTCTTTTTGATAGAACAAAACTGGAAAAATAGTATAAACAAACAACGACTTCTTTTGGCACAAGTACTTTCTTCGCCTTTAAAACAGCTGGCAGAAGAAGTCAGTGCTGTGAACATGGAGCATAAAGAGCTTGATGAAAAACTGCTTCAGGCATTTACTCAAATCCCATATTGTACTTATCTTTATGTGCTGGATACTAACGGAGTTCAGGTGAGCTCAAATATGAGTAAAGAGGGCTTGCTTGGTGAGCATTTCGGGCGTGATCGAACTGATCGACCTTATATGAAGGAAACAGTGCCGGAAGAAGGTTTTTTATTATCAGATGCCTATATTAGCTTAAATTCTATGCGTCCTTCAGTGACAGCATTACAAATCATTAAAAATGATAATGGTGTGTCAGGTTATTTAGGTGCCGATTTTGATTTACGTGACTTACCGATAACGACGCAATTATATCAGGAGCCGGGTGAATGGCGGCAAATTAAAGGGGATCCCGCTATTCGCAGTATGGTCTTTCAACAATGTCGATGTGAAAGTTTATTAGATAAAAATATCAATCAGGTATTTTCTATCCTGGAGGAACTTTTTACTCAACGAGGCATGTTTCAGGGTGTTATTCATTTCTCCAGTAGTCGGGCAACGGTATGGGTGATTGATGATCCGTATCGTTATCGAATACTTGATCAAGAAGCACTGAGTGATACCGATATCTGCATGGCGTACCCCAATCAGAAATACCCAGATGATGCAGTGATACCACAAAATAAAATATCGTTAATTTTTGAATCAATGAAAAAGCTGCGTATGGCAGATGAAACGATTTATTTACGCTCATCATCAATTAATATTTTTAATGGCCTAATCAGTTTAACCTTTTCATGTGATGGCACACACTATATGCCGTACCATGAATTTTTGGACAAAGATTTGTCGTTCTGGGGCGCTTAGTGAATGTTGTTTATAAGCTAAGTGTAGTTATTTAATTTTTTCTGATAAAGGCTGTGGGTTTAAACGGGTAATGTATAAAAAGCTCAGCACTATTAAAATCTTTATTCCAGTAAGCATCGCCACAGAGCTTGACGCCCTGTTGAAAGCACATTTTTTTCAGTGCCTAAACGCTTCCAGAGAAGTCTTGCTGACGCCATGCCTCATAGCTAATGATGGCCACGGCATTGGATAAGTTTAAACTACGACTATCTGGCATCATCGGGATCCTTAAACGCAGATTTGATTCGATACTCTGCATGACATTATCAGGCAGACCATGTGTTTCAGAGCCAAATAACAAGACATCACCTGCCAGATAATTGAGTTGGTCATGAGGCCGGCTACCCTTGGTGGTACATGCCAGAATTCGTCGACCTTTTACGGCCTGTAAAAAGGCATCGTAATTAGCATGTCGAGTCACATTCGCCAGATCATGATAGTCAAGGCCGGCACGCCTGAGTTTTTTTTCTTCAAAGTCAAAACCAAGTGGTTCAATCAAATGCAGGGCACAACCATTGTTAGCAGCCAGACGGATGATATTACCTGTATTCGGGGCGATTCTGGGTTCATAGAGTGCGATATGGAACATAATAGTCAATATTACCTGATTGAAGAATAATCCGGCATTTTACGATGTGCTCTAAAGAGGGTCAAGTTAAGAAGTGGTAAATAATGGGGGGATGGAGCTGATAAATCATTGAGAGATGATGCTTAGGCTGTGCTGTCAAAAGGGTTTAATTGCTTCAAACAATTATTTTTGGAGGTAACTAGAAAAAACCACCAGCATCAGCTGATGGTCTATTCAACGTATTGATTAAGTCGGGTTTTAATGCCTATTCTTCAACCATAGGCGTTTCAGGGCTCACATATTCCTTGATAAACAGATACTCTGTCTCACCATCGACAAGTCCGGTATTTACATTTTTAAGCTTATAGCCTTCATTCATTTTATTGGAAACCTGTTCTGCACAGGATAATTCATCGATCAATGGCTGGTGGATCTGTGCGTCGTCATAAGGAGTGCTACTGACGCCTGATATTTGTATCAGACCATCATTGTTCTTGCAGCGCATCATAACAACAGTTTTGAGCATTACTACAGGATCGGCTTCAGGGCACACGCCCATGGTATCATCATGGTTATCCATGTGAGCTGACAGTGCATTTTTGCTGATACTGATAGTCTCTCCATTATGGCAAATTGTCACTTTTTTCTTATTGCCGGCAAAAGTCGGGCCCGCCATCATTGCAAATATAACCGCCGTGCTTATTAAATGTGAAATTTTCATCTGTACTCCTAAATATATCTCTAGATTTTAAATATTGTCTATTATTAATTTGAAGCAAATTTTATGCCAATAAAAAACTATTAAGTAATCATTAACTTATATGATTCGTTACTTCAGTATAGATTATAGATGTAAAAATGTTTGGCGTTTGTTATTAAAATGTGAACCACTTAACAGTCTGTAATGACAAGAAACCTATGGGATGAAGAAAATATCAGTGTGATAAAATCTGATGGATTGTCTCTGCCAGACTGCTAATCTTATAAGCAGCTGATAGCCACTTTATACCCAAGAAGGCTGCTAATGGCTGCTTGGGTATTATCAATTGAGCCCGTGGTAAAGTACTCAATGGAACCGTGCCTGGATTGATTAGTCAGGTTTTCTTGCTCAAGTACTCGAGCTAATTGTTCTGCTATGGCATAACTGGTGTCAATCAGCTGAGTGGAACGCCCCACAATTTGTCTTATTTGTGTGCTCAGAAAAGAATAATGGGTACAGCCAAGAACAATGGTGTCGACATTTTTCTCTTTTAATGCCTGAAGATAATTCTGCAGTAATTGTATTGTCTCTGGAGCATCGAGAAGACCTGCTTCAACTAGATCTGCCAATCCCGGGCAGGCTTGATTGTGCAAGTTGACATTATCACCAAAACGCTGGGTTAATTCACTATAGCGTGTGCTGGATAATGTTGCAGTGGTTGCCATAATGCCGATATTAGCATTTTTTGAAATGGCTATGGCTGGCTTAATGCCCGGTTCAACGCCAATAAAGGGGATACCATATTGATCACGAAATGTTTCGATAATGGAAGCTGTTGCAGTATTACAGGCAATCACAATGGCTTTAGCACCCTGTTTGATAAGGTGTTCGGTAATGACTCTGGAGCGTTGTTCGACAAAGGTGTCGTCTTTACAACCATAGGGGGCATGACCACTATCAGCAACATAAAGAATATGCTCATGAGGTAATAACTGGTGGATGTGTTGCAAGACGGAGAGTCCGCCGACACCCGAGTCAAAAATACCAATGGGCTGATTATTTTTCATTCTCAGTGATCAGTCTTAAATGGATAAATTTAGCAACAGCCCGTTAAAAACAGGCTCATTCTGTTTTATATTCCCGAGTTAACAAATTTTGTACGGCTTTTTGAGGTGCGAGTCCCTGATATAAAACACGGTAAACCTGTTCAACAATAGGCATTTCAATATTAAGCTCGTTTGCCAGAGAATAAATTTGTCTGGCAGCCTGGACTCCTTCAACAACCTGTTTAATTTCTTCTTTTGCCTGCGTTATCGATTTTCCGGTGCCGATAGCCAGTCCCATACGTCGGTTTCTGGATTGATTATCAGTACAGGTCAGTAATAAATCCCCAAGGCCGGATAAGCCCATCATGGTATGATCGTCACCACCCATTTTATGAGATAAACGGGATATTTCATGTAAACCGCGAGTGATTAATGCTGAGCGGGTATTGGCACCATAGCCCAGGCCATCAGCAATCCCGGCAGCAATGGCCATGACATTTTTAGCGGCCCCGCCAATTTCCAGACCAATAATGTCCTGGCTGACATAAGGGCGTAATGTGGGATTGCACAATAGTTCTGATACATGTTGAGCAAAAGTGATGTCATTAGACGCAATCGTGACTGCGGTAGGCAGACCCACTGCCACTTCAGTTGCAAATGTGGGGCCAGAAATAACGGCTTTGTTGGCAAGGTCAGGAAACACTTCATCGACTATTTGGTGAAGTAACTGATGTGTATCTGGCTCCAGACCCTTTGTTGCCCAACTAATGCTTTGAATCTTGGGTTTAATAGCATTCACTTGCAATAAAGTATCACGAAATGCATGGCTGGGCACCACAACTAATAATTCGTCATTTTGTAAAACTGCCTGCTGCAGATCGCTGCTGACACTCAAGTTCTCTGGAAAAGTGATATCAGGAAGAAAAAAAGTATTCTCTCCCGCACTTTTCATGGCGGCAATTTTTTCTTTATTTCTTCCCCATAACAGTACATCATGAACATTTTTAGCGAGTAAAATAGCAAGTGCGGTGCCCCAGGAACCAGCACCTAAAACGGTTATGCTTTGCTTTATCATTATTTAATGAACAGCATCTGAGCCAGATGTCTCAGCTTTTTCCTGTTCGGCCTGACGCTGTTGCACATGTTGTGCATAAACCGCATCAAAATTAACCGGTTGCAGAATAAGTTGTGGAAAACCACCCTTATTAACCAGTTCAGAAATGACTTCACGGACATAAGGGAATAAAATATTGGGACAGTAGCTTCCCAGCATGCCGTCAAGTTGCTGTTTTTCAAAACCAGTGACGTTGAAAACGCCAGCTTGTTCGACTTCAGCAAGAAAAGCTGTCTTTTCACCCACTTTTACCGTTACCGTCACAGTCAGGACCACTTCGAAAACATTCTCGGCCAAAGGATTAACCGCAGTATGTAAATCAACTTTTAATTCTGGCTCCCATTTTTCAGTAAACATTTGTGGTGAATTGGGGGTTTCAAAAGAAACGTCCTTGCAGTAAATTTTCTGGATTACAAATTGCTGCTCTGCTGCTTCGTTATTTGTCGCATTTGCTTGTTCATCTGCCATAATTAAATCCTGACTTTTCCTGTTGTGAGAGTTATTTTATCGATAATTGCTTAAATATGTTACCCGGTAGAATTGATATTTATCGCTTAGTCTACCTTATCCTTTGCTGCACCCATTGGATTAAACTGTTTTGATCCATTGCTCCGGCCTGTCGGGCGATTTCTTTTCCCTGATGAAATAAGGCAATTGTTGGAATATTACGAATATTAAATTGCCCGGCCAACGTTTGTTCCTGCTCGGTATTCACCTTAGCCAATACTAATTGATGCTGAAAATGACGGGCAGTTTGTTCAAATACAGGAGCCATCATTTTACAGGGTCCGCACCATGGCGCCCAGAAATCAACCAGAACAGGCAAATCACTCTTCTGGATATGCTTGTTAAAGCGGGATGCATTGAGTTCAACAGGCTTGCCTGGCAATAATGATTGCTGGCATTTACCGCACTTGCCGCCTGCCGACAACTTATCCGCAGGGATTCGATTGATACCATCACAGTGAGGACAAACGATATGTACTGCATTACTCATATTGATAACTCCTTGTTGTGAATAAAGATCCTTAACGAGTAGTCGCGGACATTTTTTATTGGCCGATGGTGTTGATGCTTCCTAAGAGGGAAACAATAATTGATCAAGTTTACCGGCAGACTCTGTGGCAAACAGGTCATCGCAACCGCCCACATGGGTTTCACCAATAAAAATTTGTGGTACTGAAGTCACCCCATTACTTTTTTGGATCATTTCAGCCCGTAACTCAGGCTGAGCACCGACATCGATTTCATTGTAGCTGACTTCTTTGGCATTTAATAAACCTTTAGCTCTGACGCAATATTGTGTCAGATAAACGGTAATATCTGCTTGTGTTTTAGACATGTATTAACCTTTTTTCATTGGTAAATTATCCTTTTCCCAGGCCAGTACGCCACCACGCAGGTTATGTACTTTTTCAAAGCCGTTTTTTTTCAAAATGCTGCAGGCTCTGCCGGAGCGACTACCTGAACGGCAGCCGAGAATAACATTTTTATTTTTATATTTGTCCAGTTCACTGACTCGCGAAGCCAGTGAGCCCATTGGGATATGAACTGAGTCCTTAATGTGCCCCGCCTGGTATTCACTGTCTTCTCGTACATCCAGTACGAGGCTGCCGTTTTCATGGCTCATTAATTGTACAGCCTGTTGAGGGCTAATATCGTAGCTGGATTTTAAAAAGGAATTAATGATCATTCCCAGTAGAAAAAACCACAATAAGATCATGACCCAATTGGTCGTAACAAATTCGTTCAAGTGTTCCATTATTTATATACCATAACATCTAAAAAGTTCAGGTGTCGCTATTGACTCATTGTGTCTGAGCATAAGAGTCTGTAAAAAAGGAGTAGCATAGCAAAAACAGGCTCATAAGAAAAACTGAAATGCAGAATTTTCGGAAGAAAGACGGGTTATTGTATGAGATATTGGAATGTTTAGAAGAGAAATATGACAACAATGAATGCCCAAACAAGAAAATTTCTTATTTGAGCATTTTGTTTGTATTACATACGACTGTAAATCAGGCGCTGTAGAGAGTGGCTGCCGAAGCTATCAGGCAATCGTACAGAATACATCTCTCATCATGCCAATCAGGCGTAATGTTCTGGCATCGCCTACTCGGTAGTAGACGCGATTAGCGTCCTTGCGAGAAGCAAGAATTCCCTTGTCTCTTAAAATTGCCAGATGTTGTGAAATATTACTTTGTGATGTACCCACTTTTTCGACAATATCCTGCACACTGATTTCTGCATCACCCAGAGTGCATAAGATCTTCAAGCGTAAAGGATGAGACATTGCCTTTAACGAGCGAGAAGCTCGATCGATGTCTTCATCACGAGACATCAAATCCATATTCATATCGCAACAATCTGTGTCACTGAGGTTAAATTGGTCGCCCATTTTTATAATTCCTAGTATTTCACTAATATAACAATAAAATTATACAGTAATATTGAGAAAAAAAAGCTATTTTTTTTAATTTCTTTAGATATTATAAGGTTTTTACCTACAAAAAGCTTATTTTTTGCTTAATGACCGCTTTAGAGACAGAATTATCTCGCCGTACGGTAAGACTATTTTGTAGAAAAGTTCTCCCTATTTAACAAATTGAGCGGAAAATTGAAAGAATTACTTTATTAGCAACCCTAAAATAATTTATCATATAAGGCTATTTTAAGACTAATAATACGAGCCATTACAGCAAATATTTATATCCCCTGACCTTCATCTTCATATTAAGACTTTAAAAACAGGCGGTATAACCACATATTTTATAGAGTATATTGAGTCTTTTACTATTTTATAATTGAGTTATAGAAATAAGTCACTTGCCTGGTTAGATTTCAGCAAGAAACTTTCTGTAGAAAATGGATTAACATTAAGCTGCTTATGTCAAAAATACCAAAACTACTTGCCCTTATCATTCTTGATGGTTGGGGCTGCTCTGAAGAATCGAGTCATAACGCGATTAGCGAAGCGAAAACACCGGTGTTTGATAAATTATGGAAAAAAAATCCCCATACATTAATCAAAGCATCCGGTGCGGAAGTCGGCCTGCCTGCCGGACAAATGGGCAATTCAGAGGTTGGGCACCTGAATATTGGTTCAGGTCGGGTTGTTTATCAGGAATATACCCGGGTTAGCCGTGCTGTTCGAACGGGTTCATTTTTTACAAACTGTACTCTCACAGAAGCCGTTGACAAGGCACTGCAAACTGATAAAGCAATTCATATTATGGGTTTACTCTCTTCTGGCGGCGTTCATAGTCATGAGGATCATATTCATGCGATGACGACATTGGCGGCTGAGCGTGGTGTGAAAAAAGTCTATCTACATGCTTTTCTCGACGGTCGCGATACGCCTCCAAAAAGTGCTAAAGCATCCCTTAAAGCGATGCAGGCAGCTTTTGATGAACAAGGCAGTGGTCGCATTGCCTCAATTGTTGGTCGTTACTATGCAATGGATCGCGACCATCGCTGGGAGCGAGTCAAATATGCCTATGATGCAATAGCCAATGGACAGGCTGAATTCACCTCTGAAAATGCGGTGGATGCATTGGTTCAAGCATATAAACGTGGTGAAACCGATGAATTTGTCAAATCAACCTGTATTGTTCCCAAGGGTGAAAAACCGGTGCAGATTGAGGATGGTGATGTGCTGTTTTTTATGAATTACCGTTCTGATCGTGCTCGTCAAATCACACGACCTTTTATTGAAGATGATTTTGAAGCGTTCAAACAGGAGCGACACTTTAAACTGGCAGAATTTGTCAGCTTAACGGAATACTCGTCAAAATTTGACATTCCTGTGGCATTTCCCCCGGAACGTCTGACTAATGTGTTCGGTGAATATATTTCTAAATTGGGTTTACGTCAATTACGTATCGCTGAAACAGAAAAATATGCCCATGTTACTTTTTTCTTTAATGGCGGCATTGAAGAACCTTTTCAGGATGAAGATCGTATTTTAGTGAATTCACCTGATGTTGCGACCTATGATTTGCAACCGGAAATGAATGCGCCTAAATTATCAAAAAAATTAATAACAGCCATTAAATCCGATCAATATGACACGATTATCTGTAATTTTGCTAATCCAGATATGGTTGGGCATACCGGTAATGAGAATGCAGCAATTAAGGCAATTGAGGCATTAGATGAGATTATCGGGCAAGTAACCAAGGCAATCCATAAAGCAGGGGGTGAGATGCTTATCACTGCTGATCATGGTAATGCTGAATTAATGCTGGATGAAAAAACAGGACAGGCGCATACGGCTCATACCTGTAATCCGGTGCCTTTTATCTATGTGGGTCGCGATGCAGTTATGGCGGAAAAAGGAGCATTATCTGATATTGCACCAACAATGTTATATCTAATGGATATTGAAGTACCGCCCGAGATGAATGGTCGATCGCTAGTGACGCTTGCTGAAGACATTGAAGAACAAGAAGCATAATCGTCTGATTCGTAAAGGCATGTATGCATCCAGCGTAGTGAAATTGTATCCTTTTCTATTGAGTTTGCTGATGCTGTTAATGCTCACTATGAACAATAACAGCATGGCTGCAGCGAACTCAAATTCAACAAAAGGCCAGCTCAAACAGCAGGAACTGCAACAATTACGCAAAGATATTTCAGCACTAAAAAATAAGCTTAAAGAACAACAAAGCGAAAAATCGCAGTTAGAGAAAGAGATTCAACAGGCAGAACAAAGTATTGCCGACAATGCACGTCAATTATTTTCCACTCAAGAGCAAATCAATAATTTAGATAAACGCTTATCTGAACTTAATCAACAGCTGTCACAGCATAATCAAAAACTAATTCTTCAACAACAACTCCTGTCAGGTCAACTACAAGCCAGTTATGCTATAGGCCGTCAGGAATACATAAAGCTGTTGTTAAATCAGCAAAATCCAGCCACGATTAGTCGAATAATGACCTATTATGACTATTTTAATGAGGCGAGAAGTCAGCAGATTGAGCAAGTTAATCGCTTATTGTATCGTATTGTAGAGGATCAACAGAAAATAGCTCTGACAAGTCTGACGTTACAGGATAAACATTTTCAGCTGAAACGGGAAAAACAGGTTTTACAGGAAAAACAAAGTACACGCAATGTTCTGGTGGCTCAATTAAATAAGGATATTATTTCACAAGATAAAAAACTGGCTAATCTTCTTAAAGATAAAAAAAACCTGTCACTGTTAATTAAAAAGCTAAAAAAAGCTTTAGATGACATCCCCAGCCTGCCCATAGAAAAATCATTTTCCAAGCAGCGAGGCAAACTGTATTGGCCGGCGAAAGGAAAAGTTAAAAAATTATTTAATCATTGGCGCAGTGTCGGCAAGGTTAAATGGCAGGGTAACATTATTAATGCTCAGGAAGGTGCTCCTGTACATTCAATATCTCATGGCCGGATAGCCTATTCAGATTGGCTCAGAGGTTATGGTCTTATAATGATTATCGATCATGGTGATGGTTATATGAGCTTGTATGGCCATAATCAAACACTGCTGAAAAAAGTCGGAGACTGGGTTGAAAACAACGAAATTATTGCTACAGTTGGCAGTAGTGGCGGGCTTAAACGTGCCGGACTGTATTTTGAGATTCGTTATAATGGTAAACCATCGAACCCGTCTCGCTGGTGTAAAAAACAACGGCGTTAGTGACAGCCTTCAATTGTCAGGTGATGATTTTAATGTTTTTACATGATATGGTTGATTGTATTTATTTAAATAAAAATTGAAACGATTGATATTGATGCTTTCTTATTTTCGGAGTAATGGATGATTAACCCTAAGTATTTGTCAGTACTATTTTCCCTGTCACTAGGCTTTGTTGTCAGCTTGCCACTTAGTACCGTCAATGCAAAAACTGTAGATGATGCAGTAGAGCCACTACCTCTGGAAGTGCTAAAAGAATTCACGGATGCTTTTGCCAGTATCAAAAGTGACTATGTGGAAGTGGTGGATGATAAAACCATTTTAAAAAATGCCATCAAAGGGATGATGTCTGGTCTGGATCCCCATTCCAGTTATCTGGATGAAAAAAGCTTTAAACATCTAAAAGAAGGTACCACAGGAGAGTTTGGTGGACTGGGTATCGAAGTGGGAATGGAAGACGGGCTGATTAAAGTCATTGCCCCCATTGATGATACGCCTGCTCAACGTGCAGGAATTATGTCGGGCGATCTGATTTTTCGTATTGATGATAAACCGGTCAAGGATATGGAGCTTGATGAGTCGGTTAAACTCATGCGTGGTAAACCCGGCTCAGAAATTGAACTGTCCATCATTCGTGAAGGGCATGACGAACCACTCAAATTTACTTTAAAACGGGCCATTATTAAAGTAAAAAGTGTCAAATCACGTATCCTTGAAGAGGGCTTTGCTTATCTTAGAATTTCCAGCTTTCAGTCCAGAACTGCTGAACAACTTAAAAAAGCACTAAAAAAGTTAGTTAAGGAAAATGATAAGCAAGCCCTCAAAGGATTGATTCTGGATTTAAGAAATAATCCGGGAGGGGTTTTGAATGGTTCAGTTGATGTCACTGATATATTTCTTAATAAGGGCTTAATTGTTTATACCCAGGGGCGAGTAAAAGACTCGGAGTTAAAATTTTCAGCGACTCGTGGTGATGCACTTAATGGCGCTCCTATTGTGGTACTTGTAAATGGGGGGTCTGCATCGGCTTCAGAAATTGTTGCTGGCGCCTTACAGGATCATAAACGAGCCATTATTATGGGGTCGGATACTTTTGGTAAAGGTTCGGTACAAACCATTAAACCTTTAACTCCATTAACAGCAATTAAACTGACAACCGCACGTTATTACACTCCTTCTGGTCGTTCCATCCAGGCAGAAGGTATTGTTCCAGATATCACGCTGGCAAATGTGAGTCTGGAAACAAAAGAAAAAGATTCGTTTTCTCAGGTTAAAGAAGCGGATTTAAAAGGTCATTTACTGCATAAAAAAACAAAAAAATCGTCTTCAGAGAAAGCTAAGAAAAAAACGTCTAAAAGTAAAGAGGACAACGCGGAAAAGAATGATGAAGCAAAAGAAAAGACAGATTATGCGCTTCATGAAGCACTTAACTTACTTAAGGGGCTGAATATTCTAATGCCCGGAAGAAAATAAATGATGATATTGACGGATCATATTTCAGCTCTTAGCGGCAGTATAGGCGTATGGAAAAAACGATTATTTTTGCCCACTCTATTATCATCATTATTATTGGTATCGACAAGCTGGGGTGGAGATAAACCGCAAAACAGTTATGAGCCGAATAAGGCTTATATTGCAATCATTATTGATGATTTGGGTTATAAGTTCAAACATGATCAGCGTGCAATAGGTTTACCGGGCCAGGTTACCTTTGCCTTTTTACCCCATACCCCCCATCTCAAAGCACTGACAGAAATAGCAAATTCTCGTGGCAATGATATTATGTTACATCTGCCCATGCAGGCGTTAATGGAAACATTTTATCTGGGGCCCGGGGCGCTTACCAATGATATGACGGAGCAGGAATTTAAGCAGTCTGTATTAGATAGCATTCGCTCAATTCCCCATGTTAAGGGGGTTAACAACCATATGGGGAGTTTAATAACCAGCCAGAATGATGCCATGCAATGGCTTATGGATGAGTTGGTCAAAACCAATCTTTATTTTGTTGATAGTCGTACGACGGTGAAAACCGTGGCAGAACAAACGGCAAATCAATATCAAATTAAAAATACCCGGCGTAATGTTTTTTTAGATCATGAACTCAATCGTCCTGCTATTGAATTTCAGTTTAATCGACTCATCAAATTAGCTAAAAAAAATGGCTCAGCAGTTGCTATTGGCCATCCTTTTCCTGAAACACTCGATGTACTTGAAGAAAAAATTCCACAGCTTAAAGCGGCTGGAATTCAACTGGTTCCAGTCTCTAAACTGATACATCAGCAGAAGCTGATTAGTCAGGCCAAACAAAAAAATGCATTGCATAACAGTCGGTCACTGACACAGTCAGAGACAAAATTACACTTGAATGAAAGTACTAATTAGGTAGAGTTGCTTTTTCACTACTCTACCTTATCCTGTACCTGGAGATATAATTATGGCAAATGTCCTTGTTCCTATTGCACCGGGTTGTGAAGAGTTAGAAGCCGTTACGATTATTGATTTATTACGCCGTGCTGATATTTCGGTTACAACAGCCAGTCTTGATAGCGGCAGTGAAGTCAATCCAGTCACTGCCAGTCGCGGTGTCGTTCTGCTCCCTGACAGCACACTGGATCAGGCAATATTATCTGATTTTGATATGCTGGTTTTACCTGGTGGCCTTCCCGGTGCTGAGCATCTGGATAATGACCCGCGAATTCACAGTTTATTAAGAAAAATGTCAGGTGATGGGAAGTATACTGCTGCCATTTGTGCCGCACCTAAAATTTTAGCTAATGCAAAGCTGCTCGAGGGTAAATCTGCAACCAGCTATCCTGGTTTTATTGATAAAATGAGTTTGCACAATACCCAGATTAAAGAAGATGCCGTGGTTCATGATGGCAAAGTAATTACCTCAAGAGGACCTGGCACAGCAATGGATTTTGCTTTAAGCTTAATTGAAATATTGGCAGGCAAAGACAAAAGAGATGAAGTCGCAGCAGGTTTGTTGTGGAAATAAGATTTTAAACTTTATCAAAAAACAGTGATTTACCGACAAGGCGCAGCTTGCCGGTAAATGGCTGGATTACTTATTATTCATGGTATCTAAAACAATGTGCAGATGTTCTGCCATTTCACGACCACTATCAGTTAAATACCCGCCATCAGTCTGGGTAACCAATCCTTTATTAAAAAGTGCTTTTGCTGATTTTATTAATATCTCATCAGCATCATGATGGATCTTTAAACCTTCCATATGAGATTCTTCTGGAAATTTGGCTAATAATTTGATTTCATCAAATAAATTTTCCGGATAAGTTTTAATCATAATTCGCCAACCATACCTTCTTTAGCAAAAAACGACTCTGTATCGCCACAATATTCCGGGTTACAGAATTTTGCTGTTAACTCATCCAGTTGATCATCTGTACGAAGCGGATCATGATGAAATAAAGCCAGTTTTTTTACCTGTTTACGTTGAGCAGCCTGACAGACATATTCGACATAACTATGTCCCCAGCCAATATATTTTTGTTCATATTCTTCTTGAGTGTATTGACTGTCATGTATCAACAAATCAGCACCTTCGTAGAATTGCTCAATCATAGCATTTTGTTCGGTTGCAACCAAGTCACCTTCAGCGGCCATTTCTTGATCATAGTCAGGATCTTGTGGATCAGTAATAAAAACATTGCGAAAAATTTCTGTATCATAAGCGGTACAGAAAACTTTTCCCTGATATTCTATTCGATAGCCCAGACAAAGCACGGGATGATTAAGGTATTTGGTTTTAACAATGATGCCATCACCTAAATCCATTTGTTCTTCTTTTAAACTAAAATATTGAATATTTGCAGCTAATTCGGCTTCTCTAATGGGAAAATAACGATAAGTCATCTGACCGCCTACTACTTTTTCCAAAGTATCTTCTTCGTAGGTAACCGGGCCATAAACACGAATATGGGTACCTGGAATATACGCGGGTACGAAAAAAGGGAAGCCCATAATATGATCCCAGTGGGTATGGGTTAAAAATAAGTGTGCCTCGACAGGTTGTTGACGAGTCATTAACTCATTTCCCAGTTCTCTGAGACCAGAACCGGCATCAATGATGATCAGACGATTTATTTCCGGGAAACGGATTTCAATACAGGGGGTATTCCCTCCATATCGGACGGTATCTGTTCCTGGGCATGGTATTGATCCTCTGACTCCCCAGAACTTAATTAACATTTTCAAATGTAGACCTTGGAGTTATTTTTATTTTAGTAAAAATTTATGATCTATTTTAACTAACATGAAGAAAAATAGATGCTTTTTCAATGGATTCTTGAATATTTTCATGTAATTTCGTTAAAGACTTCCATGATAATGCGCTTTGCTGAAAAATTGCCAACACATGTTCTTCAGCAATAAAATGATTACCTGCAGAGCCTATTTCAAAAATATTAGCATAAACATCAGCAATTGCCACACTAGAAATTAAAAGTCTGTGATCTGCATCAGATTTTTCCGGTTCATGGTGATGCTTAATCGCCGAAACAATATTATCATTTAATTTCCACTTTCGGGCAATAATATCACCGCAATGTTGATGATCAAAGCCAAAGGTTGCTGTTTCTGCATCATGAAGTGATGTTTGATACTTATTGGCATAAGTAAGACAGTTTACGTACTCTTCAGGAAAACAATGGGCAAGTGGAATTTTCCCCAGGTCATGTAACAGACCAGCAAGAAAAAATTCTTCTTGCTGATTAACCGGTATTTTATGCGCCGCAGCAATGGCTTTAGCTGTGACGCCAACACATATTGAATGGGTCCAAAATTTATCCATTGATAAACTGGACTGTTCACTGTTTTTCATATGGCGTAGAACAGCAGTACTCAAAGCAAGATTTTTGACGGTATTAATGCCTAGAATAATAATTGCGCGGGTTAAAGAGGTAATGTGGTTAGGTAATGCATAATAAGCAGAATTGATCAGCTTTAGCACATTGCCTGCTAATACCGGATCCAGAGAAATGATTTTGTTTAAATCATTTGCCGAGACATCTGGCCGATTACAAACCTCCAGTACTTTGGTTACTGTCGTTGATAAACTGGGCATTTTACCAATATAGTGTTGAATAATCTGTAGATGTTGTTCCGACACAAGAATCCTTTACAGGTTTACGTTTATCGATAGTTGAGGAGAGTATTTCTGATATTAACTATAGCTGTTTATTCCTGTTTTACCTATTTTGAGGGATAAAAATTAAAAGTTAATATTGTGCTATGATTATTACGTATGTAACTAAAAAGTGAAGACAATGACAATAATAAAACAACAAGATTTGATTCAGAGTGTTGCCGATGCCTTACAATTTATATCCTATTATCATCCTAAGGATTATATTCAAGCACTCGGTAAGGCCTATGATGAGGAACAATCAGCTTCCGCTAAAGATGCCATTGCACAGATCTTGTTTAATTCACGCCTGTGTGCTGATGGTCACAGGCCTATTTGTCAGGATACGGGCATTGCAGTTGTCTTTGTTGAAGTGGGTATGGAGGTGCAATGGGATTGCCAAATGAGTCTGGAAGATATGATAAATGAGGGCGTACGCCGAGCCTATAATCATCCTGATAATATCCTTAGAGCATCAGTGCTGGCCGATCCGGCCGGCAGCAGAAAAAATACCAAAGATAATACTCCAGCAGTTATTCACACGAAACTGGTTGCCGGGAATCGCGTTAAAGTAAAACTGGCTGCCAAAGGCGGCGGCTCTGAAAATAAGGCAAGGTTTGCAGCACTTAATCCCAGTGCTAATCTGGTGGACTGGATTATCAACTCCGTGGCAGACATGGGGGCTGGCTGGTGTCCTCCCGGTATTATGGGAATTGGTATTGGTGGTACCCCTGAAAAAGCCATGCTGTTAGCCAAAGAATCTTTACTTGAGCCGGTCAATATTCAAGAATTGATACTAAAGTCTGAGCAAGGACTTGTCTTAAGCCGGCCTGAAGAACTCCGTCTTGAATTATATGAAAAAATAAATGAGCTGGGAATTGGTGCGCAAGGTTTAGGTGGCTTGACGACTGTGGTTGATGTTAAAGTGCTTGACTATCCCACTCATGCCGCATCATTACCAGTGGCCATTATTCCAAATTGTGCAGCAACACGTCATACCCATTTTACTCTTGATGGTACAGGTCCTGCTGTTTTGACACCGCCAAAATTAGAAGACTGGCCTGATGTTACCTGGGCGGCTTCTCCAAAAGCACGTCGAGTTAACCTGGATACACTGACCAAAGAAGCGATCCAAAGCTGGAAACCAGGCGAACAATTGTTACTCAATGGTAAACTACTTACGGGACGGGATGCTGCCCATAAACGCATTGTTGATACTCTGGCTAAAGGAGAAGCGTTACCCAATGGTGTTGATTTTACCAATCGCTTTATTTATTACGTAGGTCCTGTTGATGCAGTTAAAGGAGAGTCGGTAGGACCTGCAGGCCCGACAACATCAACCCGTATGGATAAATATACTGAGACGATGCTGGCTGAAACCGGACTTATCGGTATGGTTGGTAAAGCAGAACGCGGCCCCATTGCAATTGATGCCATTAAAAAGCACAAGGCGTTTTATCTTATTGCAGTAGGCGGGGCGGCTTATTTAATTTCAAAAGCGATAGAAAAATCAACGGTTATTGCTTATGAAGAGTTAGGTATGGAAGCAATTTATGAGTTTGAAATTAAAGATATGCCGGTGACCGTGGGGGTTGATGTTCAAGGCGAATCGGTACACCAGACAGGGCCAGAGAAGTGGTCAAAAATGATTCAATTAAAAAAATAAGCAATACCCGATTTTTTTTTAAAACTTAAATTAATATATTGAACCGTTACAACAAAAGTAACCACTTACTTAATCTTTGTATTGATAAAAGGATTAGTTTACCATCAGAGCCTGCGATGTATTTGTTAAAGGATTTCCCTGCTTTTTTCAATGATGCCCTTATTATCAGAGCTGTCCGGGATCTATATTATTCATTAAAAAATATAAATATTTATTTTCAACATTTTTTTGAAGAAAAATCTCTGGTACTAAAAAAAGAGAGCTGCCTTCAGTTTATGCTCAGGCAACAATCTTTAAATCAAACTAGTGGTCTTGATGATCTTAAAGAGTGGGTATTACAACGTAAGAGTCTGTTTACTGAAAAGGCATTTAATTCGGGATTACCTTTGTCATCGGGTATTTTATTTATGGGTGTGAGTGGCTGCGGAAAAAGTATGCAAAAAACTGGAGTGGTGCAGAAACAGAACAGGTTGTTAAATCAGTACGCATTGATGCCTATCAGGAGCATAGCATGTTTACATAGGAGGATATTGGTCATGATGCAGCGAACATGGTGCTATTGGCACACACCATGAAAGAACAGATTAAAGAAATAAAAAACTGGTCTTTTGAGCGGGCTGTGCCTGCATCCAAACAATGAAACTGATTATTTAGCCCGTAATAATTTAAGTGTCGCCTGGCCAATGCCTTTAAGATTCAGCAGCTCTTTATCAGTGGCTTTATCGACTAAGGCCTTGTTCGTAAAACCAGCCTCATTCAATACTTTTATATAATTACTTTTTAAATCCGGGAAGTCATTATCCAGAGATACAGGCTCTGGTTCAGGTTCAGGTTCTGGTTCTGGTTCTGGTTCTGGTTCAGGTTCTGGTTCAGGTGCTGGTTCAGGTGCTGGTTCAGGTGCTAATTCATCGACAGTTTCAACAACCGCTTCTTTCTGGGAAGTCTTATCTGAATTATTTTCTGCGCTCGTATTCAAAAAAGAATTTCCTGAAGCAGCGGGTTTATCTTCTTCAATTCCGAGTAACTTTAAAAACCAGCTAAACATGATATATTCCTGTTTTGGTTAGTGATGATACAGCTTAGAATGTATCATACATTCTCGATCTTCTATTGAAGATATTCCTTGATGGAAGTCAATAAATAGTCTAAAAATAGAAAAGAAAACAGTCATTAATACCAGGGTAGTGAGCAAGATGTTATTGAATAAATTCATACGAAAATGGTTATTGTTTATACTGGGCATGATGATAATCTCTCTCGTTATGTCATGTAATAACGAGCAACACAATCACCCTGAACTCAATACCGGGAAAGATTTATACAATTATCATTGCGCCTCTTGTCATAAAAAAAATGGCTCAGGTATGTTTCTTAAAGGGATACCTGCCAATATAACAACCAATAAAAATCAAACAGAAATAATTTTACATATTAAAAATGGTGTTCAATCGAAGCAGTCACAAATGCCGGTATTCAGTGATATGCCCGATGGTGAAGCCTACAAAATTGCCAACCATTTATTGAAATTAAAAAGTGATTATATGAATAATCCTGAAAATAGAGATAAAGTGCTGTTAGAACGGAAGAAATAAAATTTCTAATGGCCTGATTCAGGATAATGGGCTGAATGAATACAAATCATTTAATTGCTCGAAAAAAACGAGCAATTAATCTAAAAGATTCGACTTTTTATACGGACAATAAAAGTCTAAAGTAGTAGTGTAAAGAAAGATAAATAGTCATCTTACACTGCAACATAAAGTGGTTGATTATGCACACATCTGAGCGCAAAAAATGTTTTAAACTAATACCGTATGACTCGCTCATCTCGATATTATGGACCGGCTGTCTGCGTGCTATGCTGTTTGCTTTAACCTGGTTTCTTTTGACTGACGGTGTCATGGATTCATGGTTAATTGGTGGACCAGTGGTTTTATTAGCAACAATAGCGAGTATCGTTTTATTGCCGCCATTTTCCTGGTCATTCATTGGAATCATGCGCATTGTTCCCGTTTTTCTCTGGCGTTCTTTGTACGCTGGGATAGATGTTGCCAGGCGGGCTTTGCATCCTCGTCTACCAATTTCACCGGGTTTGTATCAATATCGATGGCGCTTGCCGCCAGGGGTGCCGCAAATTTTTATGGCTAATATGGTCAGCCTGTTGCCTGGGACTTTGAGTGCTGAATTAGCGGATGAATATTTATGCGTTCATGTGCTTGATCAAACGGGTGATTTTATTTCAGAGCTGAGCATCATTGAAGACTATGTGGCTCGACTCTTTGCACTTAATCTTATTGCAGACAGGAGTTAAACGATATGAAACGTTTTAAAAATATACTGTTTGTCGCTGATCCTGAACTGCGTGGTGGTGAAGCATTCGAGCGGGCGGTGATGTTGGCTGAGAATAATCAGGCGCAATTGACAGTGGTTTCAATTTTGGAAGAACTGCCAACACCTGGTAATGAGAATATTCAGGGTATATCCATGCAGGCGCTGCAAAATGCCATAATGGATAAACAGCAGCAGCAACTGGAAAATCTGTTGTCATCAATAGGGAAGACAATGCCAATCAGTGCCAAAGTACTCACCGGGGTCGCTTTTCTGGTACTTATTCGGGAAGTGCTGAGCAAAAAAATTGATTTGCTGATAAAAACAGCAGATGAAGAAGACATTATGGATAAGTTTTTCGGCAGTTCAGATATGCATCTGCTGCGTAAATGTCCCTGCCCGGTCTGGCTTGTTAAGGCATCAAGAGAAGGGCACTATAAAAAAATTATGGCTGCAGTGGATTTTGACCCATTTGATAATAACCGGGAAGAAAATGCACTAAACCGGAAAATTCTGCAGATATCAACAGCCTTAGCATTAGCTGATTTTAGTGAATTACATATTATACATGTCTGGCATGCCTATGGTGAAAGCAGTATGCGCTCTGGCCTTGCCTATCAACCAGCAGCTTATGTCGATGCTTATGTGGATAGAGTACGCGTTAATCACCAGCATTGCTTAGATGCTTTACTGGCTGATGTTGTTGACAAGAGTGGTAAAGAAACTGCAAATTACCTTAAACCCAGGATCCATTTGATGAAGGGGTTTGCTAAAGATATGATCCCGAAAATAGTTAAACAACAAGAAATTGATCTGCTTGTTATGGGCACTGTTGGCAGAACGGGTATTCCCGGTTTTCTGATAGGTAATACGGCTGAAACAGTGCTTAACCGGATTGATTGTTCGGTGCTGGCTATCAAGCCCGAAGGTTTTATCACACCGGTCAGACTGGAAGAATAAACGCACATGGAAATATTCTATCTGAGTATCGCTTTTTTTTTATTACTGACATTGCTGGCAGGGTTGTGGCGTGTTTTGCGAGGCCCGACAGCAGCTGATCGCATGCTGGCTGCACAATTATTCGGTACCACTGCGGTTGCCTGTGTCTTATTACTGGCACAGGCATTTGAGCGTCCGGTACTACGAGACGTGGCATTGATTTTTGCACTGCTGGCAGCGGTAACCGCTATCGCTTTTGTGCGGCGAGCCTGGGCATCAGGAGAGCATAGTGATGCTGCTAAGTGAATTTTTTACGGTCATATTATTACTTGCCGGTGCATTTTTTTTTCTTGCCGGTACAGTTGGCCTGCTGCGCTTTCCCGATGTTTACACTCGTCTGCATGCACTGACAAAAGCGGATAATGTTGGTCTGGGGTTAATGGTGCTTGGTCTTGCTTTGCAGGCGGAATCCTGGGCCATGACAGGTAAGTTAATATTGATCTGGTTATGCGTATTACTCTCCAGTGCCAGTGTTGCACATCTGATTGCAAATGCGGCACGAAAAAAAGGTATCGAACCATGGAAGCAATGACTTCATTACCGTTGATGACTCTCATGCAACTGCTGTTCGACACCCTGTTAGGGTTTGCTCTTTTATGGCTGGGCTGGCGAGCACTGGCAAGTCCCGATCTGTTTCAGGCCATTGTGCTGTTTATTGCCTTTGGGTTGTTAATGGCAATCGTCTGGGTACGACTTGATGCGCCGGATGTTGCCCTGGCTGAGGCGGCTATTGGAGCAGGACTGACAGGTGCTTTATTACTCACAACTCTGGCAAGACTCGAAGCAAAAAACCGATCAAAATCGGCACTTGAAAAAAAACATAAAGTCTGGCTAATGACTGAGAATGTTAAACTTAAGACAGCCTCATTTTTATGGTTGATGGTAATTCTTATGTTGCTAGTATCGGGACTTGTTTATGCTGTGCTGACGCTTCAAGAGCAGACTTTTGAGCTGCAAATGCTGGTATCGAAAAATCTTGAAAGTAGTGGTGTCAGTAATCCAGTTACCGCAGTGCTGCTTAATTTTCGTGGTTATGATACGTTACTGGAAATGAGCGTGCTGTTGCTGGCCCTGCTTGGGGTCTGGTCATTTGGTGGTATTCCAAAACCGCATGAATCACTTCCGGGACCTGTGTTAAATATGCTTTCACGTTTGCTTATTCCTTTGCTTATCATTGTGGCAGGTTATTTTTTGTGGGTCGGCTCTGATGCACCAGGTGGTGCTTTTCAGGGTGGTTCAGTACTGGGTGCTGCGGGTGTTTTGTTATTGCTGGTTGGCTGGCGATTATGTATCCGGTTTGTCGGCTTGCCCCTGCGTATTATTCTGGTTTTTGGACTTGGCGTGTTTGTTAGCGCGGCAGTGGTGCTTATTTTTCTTGGCAGACAATTCATGGAATATCCTCCGTCAGTTGCCGGGGCATTGATATTATTGATCGAAGCAGCGGCAACATTGTCTATTGGTATTACCCTGGCTGCTTTGTTTCTGGTTGGTCGGCCAGAGTTCAGGAGGCATAAATGAATACTCTGTATCTCTATACAATCGTTGGTGTGGGATTGTTTACTCTGGGCCTTTATGCATTGCTTATTCATTCAGATTTACTACGTAAAATCCTGGCCATCAATATTATGGGCAGTGGTGTGTTTCTGATATTAGTGGCACTGGCCGCCCGTACTCAGGGAGCAGTACCCGATCCCGTACCTCATGCGATGGTAATTACCGGTATTGTCGTTGCTGTATCCGCTACGGCACTGGCTTTGGCATTAGTAATACGTGTAAGAACTAAAGTCGGTCATGCTAACCTTCCTGAACAGTCGCTGGAGTAATATCGGGTGCTCATAACCTTGCAGGAGTTTCCCTGGGCTGTCATCATCATCGTACTACCATTGAGCGGTGCTATGCTCAGTTTTTTATTGCCGCAGCGTGTCAAACTGCTGGGTTTGCTGATTGCTGCGGGTGTCGTTGCTGCTGTGGCCGCTCTGGGGTGGCAGGTAGCAGAACTCGGTGCGCAACGTTATGCCATTGGTGGCTGGGGTGCACCTCTGGGCATCGATCTTTATGCTGATGGCCTGAGTTTGCTGATGCTGATGGTGAACGCTGTGGTTTGCCTGGGTGTGAGTGTCTACTCCACCGGTTATTTCAACAGAGCTTATTTCAGACGTTCCAGAGCAATCTATTTTTGGCCCCTATGGATGTTTTTATGGGC
The DNA here is from genome assembly GCA_025656775.1 of gamma proteobacterium symbiont of Bathyaustriella thionipta. Classification (GTDB taxonomy): domain Bacteria; phylum Pseudomonadota; class Gammaproteobacteria; order GRL18; family GRL18; genus GRL18. The sequence goes on along the minus strand of JAHXHI010000329.1, from coordinate 4,159 downwards.
GGCATTGAATGCGCTGTTTCTGTCCTCAGATATCTTTAACCTCTATGTCACGCTGGAATTACTGGGACTGTCAGCGGTGGCTCTGGTAGCGCTTGCCGGCGGTGCAGATGCTCTGACCTCAGCCATGCGTTATCTGTTAATCAACCTGCTGGGATCACTCTTTTATCTATTGGGTGTTGCGCTGCTGTATCACCGTTTTGGCAGTCTTGATATTACCATCTTATCGCAGCATATCGAGCCATCACCTGCTGTGTGGGTCGCTATGGGACTGATGACGAGTGGTTTATTGTTAAAAACGGCTTTGTTTCCCATGCACTTCTGGCTGCCGGCAGCTCATGCCAGTGCTCCGGCACCGGTGAGTGCACTGTTATCGGCACTGGTGGTGAAGGCATCATTTTATATTTTTCTGCGGCTGTGGCTGGAGATTTTTCCAGTGGACAGCTCGGTATTTGGAGAGTTGTTGGGGGTGCTGGGTGCCATCGCTATCTTTTGGGGCGGGGTTCAGGCATTGCGGCAGACACGACTCAAAATGCTGATTGCCTATTCAACTGTTGCCCAGTTGGGTTACCTGTTTCTGGCTTTTCCTATGGCAAGTTACTTTGCCTGGAAGGGCGCTCTTTTTATACTGTTATCCCATGCCCTGGCCAAGACGGCCATGTTTATGGCCGCTGGTAACATACTGCATTTTGGCGGACATGATCGCATTCAGGACTTTGATCATGTTGTGCAGTACCAGCCTCTGACTTCAGCAGCGTTTGCTCTGGCTGGAATCAGTATTATGGGGTTGCCGCCCAGTGGTGGATTTATTGGCAAATGGCTGTTGCTGGAGGCGGCAATCAATTCGGGTCAATGGTGGCTGGTGATCATTATCATTATGGGTGGTTTACTGGCTGCGGCTTATATCTTTAAAGTCATCGGCTATGCCTTTACTCAATCCAGAAAATCACATCAAACACGAAGGGTACCCATTCGTATGGAGTGGACTGCTCTGATTCTGGCAATAGCAGCAATCCTGTTGGGGTTGATTGCACCCTGGCCGCTGGCAATCATGGATATTGGTTTACCATTTTCCGGGGAGGCTGCAGGATGAGCCTGAACGCCTTATTACCCCTGTTGATGGTGCTTAGTTCACTCCTGGTGGGACTGATCATTTTTTTTCTGCCGGAGGAACGTGCAGGGATCCGTATTGCCTTAAATCTGGCTGCTGCGGTATTAAAGCTCATACTGGTTGGTGTAATGAGCTGGGGGGTGTTTTTTTATGGTCTTGAATATGAGTTTCGCATGCCTCTGTTACATAGTCAGGAGCTGATCTTACATGCTGATGCACTGTCCATACTGTTTGTTACACTATCAACAATACTCTGGTTGGTGACGACTGTTTATGCCATTGGTTATCTGGAAGATTCACCGCATCGAAGCCGTTTTTTTGGATTTTTCAGCTTATGTGTGATGGCAACAGTGGGTGTGGCCATGGCAGGCAATATGATTACTTTTTTACTGTTTTATGAACTGCTGACCCTGACAACCTATCCTCTTATTGTACACCGTGGTACTGAGGAGGCGAGGCGGGCAGGCCGTACCTATCTGATCTACACGATGACCGGTGGTGTGCTGATACTGACAGGAACGGTATGGCTCCATGCAATAGCCGGCTCTCTGGATTTTTCCTATGGCGGTTTTGTCTCAGACCTGGTGGATGAGCACCGTACGGCACTTATTGCTATTTTTGTGCTGTTGATTGCTGGTCTGGGTGTCAAGGCTGCATTGGTGCCGTTTCACGGCTGGCTGCCGCAGGCAATGATAGCACCGGCACCGGTGAGCGCCTTACTGCATGCCGTGGCAGTGGTAAAAGCCGGTGCGTTTGGTATCGTTCGGGTTGTTGATGATGTTTATGGTGTTGAGGTTGCAGCAAACCTTGGCGTCACAGGGCCTCTTGCTGTATTGGCAGGGGTGACGATTATTTATGGCTCGATAAGGGCCTTGTTTCAGGATGATCTCAAGCGTCGACTGGCATTTTCTACCATTAGTCAGGTTTCCTATATTGTTCTCGGTATTGCCATTGCCGGTCCCCTTGCAACTATTGGCGGTCTGGTGCATTTAGTACATCAGGGGGTTATGAAGATCACACTTTTTTTCTGTGCGGGCAATCTTGCTGAGACTTTGGGTATTCATAAAATCAGTGAAATGAACGGTGTCGGTCGACGTATGCCATGGACCATGACAGCATTTACCATAGGTGCCTTTGGTATGATTGGCGTACCGCCGTTGGCGGGATTTGTAAGTAAATGGTATTTGGGACTCGGAGCTCTGGAGGTTGGTCAGGAATGGGTCATTTATGTACTGGCGGGCAGCAGCTTGCTTAATGCCGCTTATTTTCTGCCAATACTCTATGCCGCCTGGTTTAAGTTACCCACTGACTCCTGGCCGGATGAACGCGCCTTTGGCAGCGGTGAAACTGCCTGGACATTATTGCTGCCTGCTGTGATAACTGCCTTTCTAACGCTGGCTGTTGGATTACTGGCCTCAATGCCATTCAGTCCATTGCACTGGGCTCGTTTCATTACGACTCTGGAATACCTGCCATGAATAAAAATATGATTGAATTTTTACTACTGGCTGTACCGGTCTTACCACTCTTGCTGGCGTTTCCAGCATTACGTTCATTCCTGTCAAGGCCTTGCCTGATTGCGCTGTTACCCGGCATTATTATTGTAGCTATTCCAGATTCTGTTACGGTTGAAATTCCCTGGCTGCTGCTTGGTACTACACTCGCTATCGATGAAACATCGCGGTTGCTATTAGCGGTATCAGTACTGCTTTGGACTTTGAGTGGAACCTTTTTACATACCTCACGTGATTATCCATCTGATGGCCGTCGCACTACCTGTTTGATGCTGACTCTGGCGGGTAATCTGGGCGTAATTTTAGCGGCAGATCTGATTAGCTTTTTTTTATTTTTAACGTTAATGAGCTATGGTTTTTATGCGCTGTTGATTTCAGGAGGAGAAGAAACACGGCAATCTGGACGGCTTTACCTCAGTATTATGATCCTTGCTGATTTAGTGTTATTTGAGGCCCTGTTAATTGCCGGTACAATGACTGATGATTTAGGTTTTTCAGCAGTGCACCATACCATAGCAGAGTCATCATACCTGGATTTATATCTGGTGATGGTTCTTATTGGGTTTGCTGCCAGGGCAGGGATATGGCCGTTGCATTTCTGGCTGCTGCCAGTCTATCGATCGTCTATTTCTGAGGTGGCCGTGCTGCTGGGTGGTGTTCCGGTAGCTATTGGATTGCTTGGTATGGTACGCTGGCTGCCCCTTGGTGAAATCATTTCTCCTCAGCTGGGATTGATGCTTCAAATTATGGGGATCATGGCCATACTCTATGCCATTTTTTTTGGACTCATAAGAGCACAGATGAACAGTTTACCTGTCTATGCTGCTATTATTGCCTCGGGATTTTATGTCATCGCTCTGGGGAGTGCTCTGGTTGATCCTGCTGCATGGAGTAATTACGGATATTGGGTTTATTTCTTTATTGCTGCTTTTACTATCGGCTTTGCAATGCTGGTCATGGTAAGCAGATGGCTGGAGTCGAAACATGGTTATTGTACAATAGCTGTGAAGCAGCCGGACTATTTAAAGTGTTGGTTGAAAGTGCAGAGATCTGTAGGCATTGAGCGTTTAATGCTGCAAATGAAGACAGATAGAGTGTACCTGTGGTGTACTAACGTAGACTTTTCATGGTGGAAGCGCTCATGGAAAAAACGATTAGATGATAGCGAGTATTATCTACAACGTTGGAGCGTTGCAATTACTCTATTTATTTTACTGGGCATAGTTGTGGCAATTATTGGTGGACTATCTATTTAATATTTGTCTTGATATTAAATAATGTCAACTTTTTCAAGTTATATTAGTATTCAGGCTATTCATACTATCAATCATAAAAGCCATGCATTCATATACACCTAATCATCGTGAAAAAATCAGAACAATCACTCGTAGTAGTTTTTTTATTCTGTTTATTTTTGTTCCCTTTCTGGATATTTTTCGTCTTGATCTGACGTTGAGGCTGTAGAATTACTCCAAAAACACCTTTTTTGACATAAAGCATAATGCTAACGATTTAATTCAGCCTTTCTCTTGAGTGG
>JAHXHI010000313.1 GCA_025656775.1 gamma proteobacterium symbiont of Bathyaustriella thionipta | reverse complement strand
TAAATTTTAAGAAAGCTGAATATGATTTTGTATGGCCTTTTTTTTAGTTGAATGCTAAAAAAAGGCTATTTACGGATGGACACTAATTAAATCCGTACGGTTTATAGTATTATTGATGGCCCAGGACAGCTTTCCTGTAAACTATAAACCGCTACCCACAGCCCTGCTATTGAACACATAAACTGACAATATTATTATGAAACAGAAACTCGAAATAAGTATTGCCTCTTATAGTGACAAAGGGATAAAGAATGATAATGATGATTGTCTTGCCTTTAAAGTACCCGGTAATCATGCATTAAAGAACAAGGGTATAGTCATTGCCATCGCTGATGGAATGAGCTCCAGTGAAGCAGGCAAAGAAGCCAGTCACGCCTGTATCAATGGCTTTATTAATGATTATTATAGTACCCCGGATTCCTGGATCGTACAAAACTCAACACAAAAAATACTTTCAGCGCTCAACAGCTGGTTATACAGTCGCGGACACACAGACTATCAAAGTGCTCGAGGTATGGTCACTACACTCACCATCCTGATTTTAAAGTCAACCACTGCTCATATTTTTCATATTGGCGATTCACGTATTTATCGTCTGCGTGATGAGCAGCTTGAACAACTCACCCGTGATCATCGAGTCTGGATCTCTGATGAAAAAAACTATTTAAACCGGGCTATGGGAATTGATTTACACCTGGATATTGATTATCGCAAAGTGCCACTGGAAAAAGATGACCTGTTTTTATTGTCTACCGATGGTATCCATGATTTTATCAGCAGTAAATCCCTCAGAGAAACCCTCAATAGTTCCAGTGCTAAAAACTATAATAGCGATTTATTAACACAAAAGTGTCATGCTATTGCTCAACAAGCAATAGATAATCAATGTGATGATAATCTTAGCCTGCAATTATTAAAAATTGATAATTTACCGCTTGCAGAAGAAAAAGAGTTGCTGCAAAAGGCACATGAGCTTCCTTTCCCACCGTCTTTAGAGCCGGGAATGATTTTTGATGGTTATAAAATCTTAAAAGAGATCCATGCCAGTAATCGAACTCATATTTATTCTGCTTTACATCAACAAACTAACCATAAGGTCATCCTGAAAATACCCTCTATTAATTTTGAGGATGATGAACACTTTATCGAACAGTTTTTGCATGAAGAATGGGCTGGAAAACGAATTGAATCGCCTTATGTTCTACAGGTAATACCACCTATACAGAAACCTCGCTCACTTTATTATGTCACCGAATTTCTCGAAGGGATCACATTACGGGAATGGATGAAACAAAACCCATTGCCCTCTATCGATATTGTCATTCCAATCGTTGAACAAATTGCCAAAGGGCTGCGGGCATTTCATCGTCTGGAAATGCTCCATCAGGATTTAAAGCCTGAAAATATTATTATCAGCCCGCAAGGAAAGTTAAAAATCATTGATTTTGGCTCCGTGAAAATTGCCGGTATCTACGAACTCAAAAAAAATTCAGAAGATGATGATAATCTTCTGGGTACGGTAAATTATAGTGCACCCGAATTTTATTTAGGCCAGTCAGGTGGTGAACGCAGTGATCTGTATTCACTGGCGGTCATCACTTACGAGTTACTGAATAATAGTTTGCCCTTTGGTAAAGAGATGCCGGAAAAAGCCAATTTTCGTCAATTATCCCAATTAAAATACGTCTCCAGCATCCATTTAAATCCAATGGTACCTAACTGGATGGATGGCGCAATAAAAAAAGCATTATCACTGGATATTAAATTACGTCATGAAGATGTCTTTGAATTTTTACATGATTTGAAAAACCCGAACCCCCATTTTGTCAATACCATAGCAACACCGTTAATTGAACGTAATCCTGTACTACTCTGGAGAAGTACAAGTATTGTTTTATTTATTACTAACTTAATCCTGTTTTATTATTTAGTGAAATAACCCGATTCAAAAATCTGAATGTTAATGTGTTTAAAATAAAGATTCAATTCGCATCAGGAAACATTCTCTAGTAAAATACCTTGTTTTAATAAGATTGATAGGAACACCAATATGGCCAGCAATCGATTTAGCCTGGAAAGTTTTTTTGTACGTCTGTTTTTTGCATTTATTCTGGTTTTTGCAACATATAATCCCAGTAATTATTCATTCTATCACTGGATCTCAACAGGTCTGGAAGCAGGCTTTCAACCTCTTATGGCCTTTTCCGGGATTGTTTTACTGATTGGCTGGATTGTTTATATTCGTGCCACGATTACTTCTTTGGGCTTAACAGGTCTGATTTTAGCATTTGCTTTTTTTGGTACGTTATTATGGATGGTGATTGACTGGGGTATTGTTCCCGCTGACAGCATTCAAATCATCACATATATTGTATTAAGTTTATTATCGATGGTTTTAGCCATCGGCATGTCCTGGTCACATATTCGACGTCGCATGTCCGGTCAGGTTGATGTCAATGAAACAGATGAAGAATTAAATTAAGCATACTGCTTCATCAATATCTTTTATTTTTTAAGTATTTTATGCTGGTGTTTTAATAAAGAATCACTAGCAGCCTATAATTGTTTAATATCAATAAGGTAAGTAAATTATTTAATGCTTGTTATTAGCTCTATTTTTGTTATTCTTGATGAATCTTTTACTGATATTATAAGATTAGCACATGTCTCGACTCGATCTTTCGAAAACACATTTTCTTATCATTGATGACTTTGGCAACTATCGCTCGATGTTGCGTTCTATTTTAGTCAGCTGCGGTGCCCAGCATATTGATGATGCGGCCAATGCCAAAGATGCTCTAAAAAAAGTAATTCACAATAAATTTGATGTCATTTTATGTGATTATAATTTAGGAGAGGGGCAAAATGGTCAACAGCTGTTAGAAGAAATTATGCACCGTCACTTAATTCCTTACGGCACCATTTATATCATGATCACTGCTGAAAATACCCAAAGCATGGTTATGGCTGCTGTTGAATACCGACCTGATGGTTATTTGAACAAACCTTTTCCTAAAGATTTACTGCTCAAACGTCTGAACATGCTGGTGGAAAAAAAATCCATCATGAAAGACATTTATACAGCCTACAATAAACAGGATTATATAACCGCTTTAAAAATTGCCGATGAAAAAATGGCAAAGTACTGTAAACAGGCATTAGATATAGGCAAACTTAAAGCAGAAATCGCCCTCAAAGCGAATCAGCTTGATATTGCACAGCAGGTTTATGATCAGGCCCTTTCTGTCAGAGATTTTCAATGGGCAAAAGTGGGTAAAGCCAAGGTTTTAATAAAGCGCAAGGATGATGCACAGGCTCAAGTACTGCTAGAAGAAGTCATTGAAGAAAATAAAAATTATATCGAGGCTTATGATCTGCTTGCAGAAATTCTGGAACGACAGGGAAAATCCAAGCAAGTACAAACTGTTCTCAGTCAGGCAACCAAAATTTCCCCTAATACCATTGCAAGGCAACAGCATTTAGCGCAGGTTGCTATAGAAAATGATGATTTTTCAACGGCAGAAAAATCATTAAAGAAAGCGGTAAGCCATGGTAAACATTCCTGTTTTGGTAAAATTGGCGATAATATGAATTTAGTCAAGCTATATGCTGATAACGGCAAGGGAAAACAGGCCATTCAGACAATTACAGCGGCCAGAAAAATTTATAAGAAAGATAAAGAAGCACAATTGCATACACAATTTGTTGAAAGTATGACACATCATAAACTCGGCAATGAAGACAAAGCACGTGACATATTTCAACAGGCTATTAGTAATATTAGCGGGCATTTATCCGATCTCCCTGCTGAACTGCAAAATGATTTAATCGCAACCACTCATCATCTGGGTGAAACTGAACTGGCGGAAGCATTAATAGATGACATCAATAACCCATCAGAAGATAAACATACAAACACTGAAGAAATGACCAGAAAATACCATTACCTTTTACAAAATGGCAAAGGTATGCGACTTTACAACGCAAACCATATTTTTGAATCCATTAAAGTCTTTGAAGATGCAGCTCAACATCTTCCTGATAGAATTTCTGTCAACATGAATGCCGCACAAGCACTATTAATCTATCTTAAATCAACAGGTGTTGATGCAGAGCTGCTTGATAAAGCCAGACATTACCTGGATATTAGCCAAAAACTCGATAAACACAATGAAAAATACCAGAAGTTGGAAGCAATTTATTCAGGATTAAAATAATGTCTGATATAAACAATTCAGATAAAACTGAATCATCTGAACAATTTAACGCTGTACTAATGTCATTTATCCATGATATTAAAAATTCACTACTCATGTCTCTGAGTAGTCTTGAAACGCTCTATAATAGTCTGGATTCAGTTAAACCTGAATTAAAAGAAAACATCTCTCTAATACAATATGAACTACAGCGCATTAATAATTCTCTGGTACAGCTCCTTTCACTGTATAAAATGGAAACACACTTATTTTCCATTCAAGCCGATCAATATAATATTTATGACTTCCTTGAAGATATTATCATTAATAATACTCTCATCAATGAGAAGAATGATTTTTCCATTAACATGGAATGTGATGACACGATTGAATGGTTTTTTGACAAAGATTTGATTGCAACCATTATTAATAGCACTATTAATAATTCAACTCGCTACGCTCACTCCCAGATAAAACTCAGTGCAAAAATAATTGATGAATACTTACACATTTGCATCGAAGATGATGGTGAGGGCTTTCCTAAGAAAATGTTTGTCCATCCGGACACACTGGAAACAGCAATCAATATGAAATCAGGCAGTACAGGATTAGGTCTCTATTTTGCTGAAAAAATTGCTAACATTCATCACAATGGAGATAAAATCGGTTCTACAATGATTGATAATCAATCACAACTTGGTGGTGGGCGCTTTAAGCTGCTCTTACCCTGAAAAGTATTCAATCATAAAAAAGGCGGCAACCTGTTATCAGTTGCCGCCTTTTTAATAGATTATTGTTTGATACTAACTAAAAGTTACTCAGCTTCAACAATAATCTTAACTGTTGCGTTGACATCTGTGTGTAAATGAATAGCGATATTGTATTCACCCAACTCACGAATGGCACCTTCTGGCATACGCACTTCACGCTTCTCAACCTTAGCACCTGCAGCAGTCAATGCTTCTGCAATATCACCATTGGTTACAGAACCAAACATACGACCTTCATCACCCGCTTTACGAACTATAACAACTTCTTTTTCATTAAGTCCTTCAGCACGAGCAGTTGCAGCACCCAATGATTCAGCAGCAGCTGCCTCAAGTTCTGCACGACGGCCTTCAAACATTTTGACGTTTGCGTCAGTCGCTGGTAATGCCTTACCTTGTGGGATTAGAAAGTTACGACCAAAGCCTGCTTTTACAGAAACCTGATCGCCTAATTGACCCAGCTTATTAATTTTTTCTAATAGAATAATGTTCATGTGAACTCTCTCTAAATTATATAGGTAGATTTTTTCTTAACTCTACCTGTCCTGTACTCTCTTCAAGTCAATATTATCTTTAATAAAGTAAAAAGCTAAAGTACTAATCGATTACTTTATAAAATAATAACCTAAAACGATATGTTCGGTTTAGTCGTGACTATCAGTATATGGAAGTAAAGCCAGATAACGAGCACGTTTAATTGCTGTTGATAGCTGGCGCTGGTATTTAGCACTTGTACCGGTAATACGGCTTGGTACAATTTTACCGTTTTCCATGACATAGTTCTTCAGGGTTGCCAGATCTTTATAATCGATCTCACTGATACCTTCAGCAGTAAAACGACAGTATTTTCTACGACGGAAATAGCGTGACATTTTTCTTTACCTTTATTTATTAATCTCTATTTAAATTCAATGCAGTGCTATTATTCAGCAGCAGCTTCAGCAGGTGCACTCTCTTCAGTCTCTGTAGAGTGACTTGATTTTTCAGGCGTTGACTCTTCTTTCTCTTTAGCCAGAGGAGAAGCATCAGAATAGGGGCCTTTCATAGAGATGATCAGATTACGAAGAACTGCATCGTTGAAACGGAAAGCATGAGTTAATTCATCAATGCTTGCTGGATCACATTCAACATTCATTAATACATAATGTGCTTTGTGAATTTTATTAATTGGATAAGCCAGTTGACGGCGCCCCCAATCTTCCAGACGATGGACTGTACCATTGTTTGTTTCAACAGTAGCACGGTAGCGTTCTATCATAGCAGGTACTTGTTCACTCTGATCTGGGTGGACAAGAAATACAATTTCATAGTGTCTCATTTAGACAATCCTTACGGGTAATTAGCCTTTAAGAGTGGTTAATCAGCTTTCTGCTCAGTTAATTTAAAACAGTTATTTAAATAGATACCGTCAGAAAGCAAGGAATTGACAAGCCATCTGGCTGTCAAAGGTGCGGTATTATATTATTTTTTAAGGGGAAGTACAACTCTGCTGTCGAAACTTAGTTATTTATTAATGAGATACGCTGATTCATTGACTATTTATCTGATATTTCATTCAACAGATTTTCTAATTCAGTTTGGATTGCTTGAGGATCGCAGTTTTCTTTACCGTCAAACGATGTTTCATCATTATTGGTGAGATCAAGATTTTCAAGAAAATCTTTAACGCTTATTTGAACATCAATAGCAAAAGTCGTTTTACCATTGTCTCTTTTAAAACGTTTAATTCGAGTACTGCCTGCTTTGTGAGCCACCTGACGTAATTCACTTTCTGAACCCGTTATGCGTATTTTTAACATGTTCCCTCCCCTGTGATATAAAAAGCTGTAGAACTCATTAACAGCCTCTTTGGCGAACCGCTTCAAATAAAGTAATGCCCGTGGCAACTGAGACATTAAGGCTCTCAACGCTGCCGGTCATGGGTATTTTGACCAGTGCATCACAATTTTCCCGGGTGAGTCTGCGCATTCCTTTACCTTCTGTGCCCATGACCAGAGCTAAGGGCCCCTTCAGGTCACTTTGATAAATGCTCGTGTCTGTTTCACCGGCAGTGCCGATAATCCAGATCTGGTAGCTTTTTAATAATTTCAGTGTTCTTGCCAGATTAGTTACCTGGATAAGCGCTACACTTTGATCAGCACCACAGGCCACTTTTCGTACCGTAGGAGTGAGTGAAACTGAGCGATCTTTAGGAACGATAATCGCGTGAACACCTGCGGCATCGGCTGTACGTAAACAGGCGCCAAGATTATGCGGGTCCTGCACACCATCGAGGATCAGTAAGAAAGGCGGTACGTTGAGTGTTTGTAATAAATCATCCAGGAAGCTTTCTGATTTAACATTAGGCGCTTTACTTTGAGCCACGACACCCTGATGATTGCCAGAAGTCATTTCATCCAGTTTTTTACGCTGAACTAAAGTGACTTTAACCGATTTTTTTCTGGCCAGCTCAATAATCGCAGAGACACGATTATCTTTTCGAGAACGATCCACAAAAAGAACTGAAACATGTTTTTGATCAGCCTCTTTTTCTTTATCATCCTTCCCGGCATCAGAGCAATAGTTAAGAGCTGATTTAACGGCATGGATGCCATAAATCAGTTCATCCATCGGCGTCTTCTATTTTTTCGTTTCTTCTTTGGCTGTTCCTGCTTTAGCTGTTTTTCTTCCGCTTTAGGTCGAGACAACTTCTTGTCAGTTCCCTTTTTCTTCTGATCAGCAAAGCCTTTATTTTTCAATACAAAATCAATTTTACGTTCATCAAGACTGACAGCAGCCACTTTAATACTAATCTTACCGCCTAATTGATAAGTTTTACCGGTACGCTCACCCTTCATAATATGATTCATCTTATCAAAGTGATAATAATCATCTTTTAATGCAGTAATATGGACCAGGCCTTCGACATGGATATCATCCAGCACAACAAACAAACCAAAGCCTGTCACAGTACTGATAATGCCGTCAAATTCTTCGCCTACTTTGTCCAGCATATACTCACATTTCAACCAGTCTGTGGCATCACGGGTGGCATCGTCTGCACGACGTTCGGTAATCGAGCAATGCTGGCCCAAATCAGCCATTTGCTCCTGAGTATAGTGATAGCTTGCTGCTTTTTGACCACGTACAATATGCTTGATAGCACGATGTACTAATAAGTCAGGATAGCGGCGTATTGGTGAGGTAAAGTGTGCATAAGCATCAAAAGACAGGCCAAAATGCCCGACATTTTCTACTTCATAAACGGCCTGAGATAAACTGCGCAACATCACTGTCTGCAATACTTCAAAATCCGGACGCTCTTTTATGGAATTTAGTAATGTCGAATAATCTTTAGCCTGAGGCTCATCACCACCACCGAGCACAAGACCTAAAGGCGTAATAAACTCTTTTAGTGCTTTGAGTTTTTCATCGGTTGGGCCTTTGTGATTGCGATACAGGGCAGCTATTTTATTTTCTAATAAGAAGTTGGCAGCACTGACATTGGCTGCCAGCATACATTCTTCAATGACTTTGTGTGCTTCATTACGCACAATAGGCGCCAGTTTTTCAATCTTTTTGTGTTCACCGAAAACAATTTGTGTTTCGACGGTTTCAAAGTCAATAGCACCACGTTGAGCACGTTTTTTCGCTAATACCAGATACAATTGATACAGCTCATGCAGATGCGGTAAAAGATCGGAGTATTGTTCACATAATGGCGCATCACCATCAAGTACCATTGCTGCGACCTGATTATAGGTAAGACGTGCATGGGAACGCATTAAGCCTTCACTAAAACGATAGTCTGTCACTTCACCCGCGGCAGAGATATTCATCTCACACACCATGGTCAGACGATCGACTTCAGGGTTAATTGAACATAAGCCATTAGATAATACTTCCGGCAGCATAGGGACGACGCGTCCAGGGAAGTAAACAGACGTACCACGGCGCTTTGCTTCTGCATCCAGTGCGGTACCGCGTTCAACATAAGCTGAGACATCAGCAATAGCAACCCATAAGCGCCAGCCGCTGTGTGTTTTTTGACAACACACCGCATCATCAAAATCTTTGGCATCTTCACCATCAATGGTAACTAACAGGTGATCACGAAAATCTTCACGTCCGACTTTGCTCTCTTGCGGTACAGAGGGTTCCAGATCGGCAATTTCTGCTTCAAGCATGATTGGCCAGTCATGTGGAATATCATAGCTGCGAATGGCAACGTCAATTTCCTGACCCGGCTCCATATGACCGCCCAGATTTTGAATCACACGGCCTTTAGCCCGTTGAAATTGAGTGGGGTAATAGAGGATCTCAATCATTACCATTTGCCCGACTTCAGCACCATAGGTATGTTCTTCCGAGACGACAACATCATGGTTAATGCGTTTATGATCAGGCACCACCATTAATACGCCGTCACGGTCTTCTAACTGACCAACAATGGTATTGGTATTATTTTCAATGACTTTGACCAGAGAGCCTTCACGACGGCCTTTTCTATCAACACCGGCAAGACGAACCTGAACTCTGTCACCGTGAAACACTCTGCGCATATCACGCATACCCAAAAATAAATCACCGCCACCGTCTTCAGCCAGTACAAAGCCGAAACCATCAGGATGAGCAGAAACAATACCTTCAAGTACTTCCAGCTCAGAAATCAACTCATAGCATTTACGTCTGTTAAAATAGAGTTGTCCGTCACGCTCCATCGCACGTAATCTGCGTCGTAGTCCTTCTTTTTGATCAGGATCCTGCAAATTTAATAATTTTTCAATCTGGAATCGATTGATTGGCTCCGGCTGTTCAGTCAGAAGGTCGAGAATAAATTCCCGGCTTGGAATGGGATTTTCGTAATTTTTTGCTTCGCGCTTGGCGTAGGGATCTGAATTACCTGTTTTTTTGACAGGTTTCTTTTTAGAGTAGTTGCCAGTGTCTTTATTAGAATTTCGGCTCATATTTGTCCTTGAGTATTAATGGCAGGCTGAGGGTAGTTGTTACTCAGCCTGTCACCAAACCATTTATTCAAATGGGTGTTTTAAAATAATCGTTTCATCACGATCAGGGCCGGTTGAAATAATATCAATCGGTGTTTTTGTTAGTTCTTCTATGCGTTTTAAATAGGCTTTGGCGTTATCAGGCAGTGCATCATAAGATGCTGCACCAACCGTTGATTCAGACCAGCCCGGCATTTCTTCATAAACGGGTACACACTTATCATACAAATCAGCACCAATAGGCGGTGTCGTAATTTGCTCACCATCAATGTCATAAGAGGTACATATCTTCAATGTCTCTAAACCATCCAGTACATCCAGTTTGGTAATGCACATACCGGTTACACTATTGATTTGGTTAGAACGATTTAATGATACTATGTCTAACCAGCCGCAACGGCGTTCACGACCTGTTGTAGCACCAAATTCATGGCCTTTTTCACCTAAATATTGACCAATATCGTCAAATAATTCTGTCGGGAAAGGACCTGAGCCAACACGTGTTGTATAGGCTTTGGTGATACCCAGAATATAGTCAAAATACTGTGGCCCGACACCTGAACCACTGGCAGCACCGCCGGCTATAGTATTGGATGAGGTCACATAGGGATAGGTACCATGATCAATATCTAATAACGCGCCCTGAGCACCTTCAAATAAGATGCTGTCGCCGTTTTCACGATAAGTATGTAATACATCCGTGACATCAGCAATCATGGGACGTATTTCGTCACCATAGCTTAGTGCTTCGTCTAAGGTTGCTTGATAGTCAACAGTGTCCGCTTTGTAATAATGTTCTAAGGCAAAGTTGTGATATTCCATCACTTCTTTTAGTTTGCTGGCAAACAGTTCAGCATTGAGTAAATCACCAACACGCAGACCACGGCGAGACACTTTATCTTCATAAGCAGGACCGATGCCACGACCTGTTGTACCAATGGCTTTTTTACCACGGGCAATTTCACGCGCCTGATCAAGGGCCACGTGATAAGGCATAATCAAAGGACAGGCTTCACTAATGAGCATTCTTTCTTTGGCATTAATGCCCTGTTCCTGTAATTGTTTGAGTTCTTTAACCAGAGCGTCCATGGCCAGCACAACACCGTTACCAATCAAGCATTGTACATTATCTCTGAGGATACCCGACGGGATCAGGTGCAGTACGGTTGTTTTGCCGTCAATAACCAATGTATGTCCAGCATTGTGGCCACCTTGAAAGCGAGAGACTGCTACAGCTTTATCTGTTAATAAATCAACAACCTTGCCCTTACCTTCATCACCCCATTGTGAACCGATGATGATGACATTTTTACCCATGTTGAATATCCTCAATAATTAGATTTAAAAATTATGATATAAAGTAACGCCCTATACGGAGGTCACCTCAAGAACCTGCCATTCACCCGAATCATTACTCAGTGTATGAGTACAACCCAGTGCCTGTGCATTGGAATTAGAGTCTGCCAGTTCGCAAATCACTCGCTTACCCTGTTGTCGTAATTGTGACACCATTTGCATTAGTTTTGTATCGTTAACAGCCGGAGCAAAAATTGTCTCTTTACCAGCAGTCACTTCGGGTTTAGAAACAAGTGAGACCAGGTGAGTTAAATCAGTACTAAAGCCGGTTGCCGCTCTGGAACGACCAAACGTTTTACCAATACCGTCATAGCGACCGCCTTTAGCAACCTCTTGTCCATGACCCGGTAAATAGGCGGCAAATACAACCCCTGTATGATAGTTATAACCACGTAATTCAGACAGATCAAAATAAAGTGTTTGTTCTGGCACGCGCGCAAGCAGACCTTTGGCAATCGCTTCCAGATTATCCAGTTCAGTTTGCACTTCGTCACCGCTTAAAATGCTGCGTGCTTTCTCAATCACTGAAATATCACCATTTAAATCAGTCAGTGACATGAATTGCTGTTTTTGTTCATCAGAAATCTCAAGCGTCGACAAATAGTTTGATAGCTCAGTGACCGCTTTACGCTGCAGGGCATCAAACAACATATCTTCTTCAACTTCACTCAGTTCTGCCCGGCGCGCCATACTGCGAAAAATACCCACATGGCCTAAATCAATATGAAAATCTTTAAGACCCACATTATTTAAAGTCTGGATCATTAATAACAGGACTTCGATGTCACTGGAAGCCCCCTTATGACCATAGAGTTCAATGCCCACTTGCAAAGGGCTGCGTGATTGAGAAAAATCTTCCAGTTTGGTTTTTAAAACCTGACCAATATAACAAAAACGAGAAGGTTGTTCAGTCTTGATATGGTGAGCATCGATACGTGCAATCTGAGGCGTCATATCTGCTCGTACACCAAGCAGTTTACCTGATATTTGATCCGTCAGAGTGAAAGTCATTAATTGTAAATCATGCCCTGTTCCCGTTAATAACGAGTCCAGAAAATCAATCATAGGCGGTTCAACCAGATCGTATCCCCATGTTTGATATAAGTCCAGTAAAGAACGACGCTGTGATTCAATTGTTAACGCTTGTGGTGATAAAACTTCCTGAATGCCTTCAGGCAATAACCAGCGATCTTTATTTAACATATAATCTATAATATCTCATTTAAGCTCTAGCGCTTGCTTTAGCTTTTAAAAATAATGCCCAGGAAATTATCCTAGTGTTTCAACACATAAATAGCGATTGCACCGATAACCATACTTGTGACCCCGGTCCATCGCAATTGTTGTTCGTTTATTTGAGAAGCATTGAACATCATTTGTTTAAACAATTTCGGGTTCAATATTGGCAGTATACCTTCTAATACCAATATCAATGCACCTGCAATTAGGATTTCATGCCACATAAACAAAAAAAATCCGGATTTTTACCAAATCCGGATTTTATACTATTTTCCTTATAGATTGAACTAATTTAGCAATTACTTACCCTGATTATTTTTAAAATAATCAAAGAAATTAGAGTCAGGCTCAACGACCATAATATCTGAGGCACTGCCAAAGGCATTTTGATAGGCATTTAAGCTGCGATAAAAGCTAAAGAATTCTGAATTTTTTCCATAAGCAACTGCGTAAATATCCGCCGCTTTTGCATCCCCTTCACCACGAATTTTTTCAGCTTCTTTAAATGCATCCGCTTTAAGAATAGTGACCTGACGATCTGCTTCTGCTGTGATCTTGTTGGCACTTTCATTACCCTGCGCTCTGAGTTCCTTGGCGATTCGAGTACGTTCTGTTTCCATTCTACGGAAGATTTTATCACTGACCTTAGGTGGAAATTCAATACGTTTGATGCGCACATCAACAATGCGTACACCAAAGGACTTAACATCCTTATTGGCCGACTTATTAATATCATCCATAATGACATGACGTTCACCGGAAATGACTTCATACATATTACGTTTACCAAACTCATTACGCAGACCTTCTTTTACAATGGTCGCAATACGTTCCTGAGCAATATCCATATCACCACGCATGGAGACATAAAACTCTTTAACATTCTCAATGCGCCACTGGATAAAAGAATCAACCACAAGAATTTTCTTTTCTTCAGTCAGATAATCTTCCGGTTTGGCATCAAATGTCTGAATACGTTTATCAAATTTGCGCACATTATTGACAAAGGGTATTTGAAAATGAAGTCCTGGCTGATAATCTGAGCGTTGAATTTTACCCCATTTAAACAAAATAGCCATTTCGGTTTCGTTTACGGTAAACAGTGAAGCTGAACCAATAATGCCCAACACCAGTACCGCTATTGCAACTAATAATTTCATTAACGTCTCTCCCTGATAGATGGTCTGGTACGAGAGTTATCAGTATTAAACTTATCAGTACGATAATTAGACTGTTGACTGCCTTTTTTATAATTCACCGTTTCTCCTGCACCACCTGTATTCTCACTACTGGATGGCATATTAAAATTACCACGCATCATCTTATCCAAAGGTAAGTAAAGCAGATTATTGCTGCCTTTGGTATCTATCATCACTTTACTGGATCTGCTGTATACATTTTCCATCGCATCCAGATAGAGTCGATCACGAGTCACTTCAGGTGCTTTTTCATATTCCGCTAAAACACTTAAAAAACGGGCTGTTTCACCCTCTGATTCGGCAATCACACGACCATTGTATGCTTGTGCTTCGGCAACTTGTCTGGCCGCCACACCACGAGCTTTAGGAATTACATCATTGCTATAAGCCTGGGCTTCGTTGATGAAACGTTCTTTATCTTCTCGTGCCGCATTCACGTCTTCAAAAGCATCCTGAACCTGCAAGGGCGCTTTAGCACTTTGCAAAGTAAAACGAGTAATCAATAAACCCGTTTTATAGCGATCCAGAATTTCCTGAGCCAGGACACCAATTTTTGCAGCAATAGCACTACGTCCTTCTGTCAGAATAAAGTCCATTTCGTTTTTACCGACAACCTCACGCACTGCACTTTCTGACACTTGTCTTAAAACCAGACCAGGATCCCTTACATTAAATAGAAAATGTTCAGCATCACTGACTTTATATTGTACCGCTACTTTAATTTCAACAATATTTTCATCTTTGGTCAGCATGTGAGCTTCATGCTGACTACCGCCAATATTCAGACTTCGAGACGCACTGACATCAACAAGATTATAACTTTGGATACCCGGTGCATACCATTGAATACCGGCATCAACCGTCTTAAAAGCTTCACCAAATTGAAGTACGACTGCTTTTTTACCCTGGTCAACGGTATAAATACCCGATAAAGCCCATACACCGATGGCAATAATACCAATAATAACGAGTAACATTGTCGGTGGCTGACCGGGGGTGAAAGGATTACCTCCTGAGTCACCGGAACCACTACCGCCATTGCCTTTCTTGCCGCCAAACAATTTTCCAATTTTATCATTGAGATTTTTAATAACTTCATCAAGGTCAGGTGGATCCTGGTTATTATTATTTTTATTTCCCCAAGGATCATTATTTTTGGGACCGCCAGGTTCATTCCAGGCCATTTAATACTCCAATGTTGTTCAAATTTAAAGTGATAGCTGTACACATTATACTAAATAAAAAAAATAATATCAGACATGTTCAGGGGTCTGTCAGGAAACAGAATTTTCATCAATGATTAACTCACTGAATCCCTTCTGCTTCATCAATTTATCAAATTCTCTGGTGCTCATTTCAATGGATACTAACCAGTCACCCATATCATTATATTGTTCTTCAATAATATCCACATGGTAAAACAACATTGCACGCCACTGGCCTGCATGCGGTGGAATTTTCAACTTTTTCCGGACTCGTTCTTTACTGAAATAATCAGCAATACTTTCCAATAGTAAATCCAGACCGTCATCAGTAATAGATGATAACCAGACACGCAATATATTGCCTGAATTGTCTTTCTCTATACGAGGCTTTTGACCTTCGAGCAAGTCCACTTTGTTATACACCAGTAATTGAGGTGTTTCCTGTGCGCCTACCTGTTTCAAAACTGAGTTGACTTCAGCAATATGCTTATTGCGATTTTCAGCATGCGCATCAATCAAATGCAATAATAAATCAGCTTCACGGGTCTCGAGTAAGGTTGCATGAAATGCTTCTACTAGATCATGGGGGAGATCACTGATAAAACCAACCGTATCTGCTAAAACCATTGATAAATTTTGTGGTAACTCAACACGACGTAACGTGGGATCAAGTGTCGCAAATAACTGATCAGCGGCATAAACACTTGATTTTGTTAATTGATTAAACAGCGTTGATTTACCCGCATTGGTATAGCCAACCAGTGAAACGGTGGGTAATTCAGCACGCTGACGTGAACGACGGCTCTGCTCACGCTGCTTACGGACTTTATCCAGGCGTTTATTAAGTTGTTTAATGCGCACATTGAGTAAACGGCGATCCGTTTCCAGCTGTGTTTCACCTGGACCACGCAGACCAATACCGCCCTTTTGTCTTTCCAGATGCGTCCAGCCCCGAACCAGGCGAGTGGTCATATGACTTAGCTGAGCAAGTTCTACTTGTAGTTTTCCTTCATGAGAACGTGCTCGTTGCGCAAAAATATCCAGAATCAAGCCCGTTCTGTCTATCACACGACACTCTAATAAGGCTTCAAGATTTCGTTCCTGGGAAGGTGAAAGCTGATGATTAACAATCACCAGATCAGCATCAAGCGTTTGTACAGCCTCTTTTATTTCCTGCGCCTTGCCGGTACCAATAAAATATTTTGCTTCTGCTTTATACCGTTTGCCTTTTATAAAAGCCAACGGTTCAGCACCTGCAGACATGACGAGATCGTAAAACTCACTTTGAGCTTCATTCTGTAGTATCTTTTTAGCTTCAGCAGCCTGAGGAAAATCAATGTGAACCAGTAAAGCGCGCTCTCCGGTTCCTACCGGGCGTTCAAACAATGATGCCTACCTTTTTGCTCAGTATGGCATATATTTGAATAAGAACATCTACGACCATTTATATTACTCAAGTTCATATCTTAAGACGGCAGGCCACTCCTTAAAGCAGACACTCGCAATTGATGCCGTAAAAAATAAATAAAACAATTTAAAGCTAATTAAAAAAGCCTATGATGGAGAATCTTCAGTAGCCAACTTGACATTTCTTGAAGGCACTATAGTAGAAATAGCATGCTTATAAACCATTTGACTCACTGCATTTTTCAGTAAAATCACAAATTGGTCAAAAGATTCGACCTGACCTTGAAGTTTGATGCCATTAACGAGATAAATTGAGACGGGAACCCGCTCTTTTCTCAAAACATTCAAATAAGGGTCTTGTAAGGCTTGCCCTTTACTCATTTTCAATTCTCCTAATTATAATTTTTAGTATTTTTTTTATTTTTCTTCAGTGCACGCAATTCAATGCAAAAACACGCCATTCTATAATAATTATAAATTTATGTATATAAGTAAATTACCATAAATGATTAAAGCCAGCATGCCCACTGAAAGATAATCTGAAGTTCAAAGTATATATGCTTACAAGTTTTCAGTATTCTTTAAATAATCTGAAATAGATACTTGAAGTTATCATAAGACAGACATTAAAAAATATTCTATATCGCTCCTTAAAAAAAACATATAGCGACATCATTGTTTTTCCTAGGGTAAACCCTTAAAAAACATTAAGTTAAGCAAATAAATTTTGAGGAGAGTTTACTCTATCATGATACTTCGCTTAAGTGACTTTAGACACACTTAATTAAATTTCGTTCAAGACAGGTTGTAAATAGTTGACAGCCTGCTCAAAAATATCATCTGCTTCGGTTGCAATCCAGGCTGCATCCTTTTCACGGCGTAACCAGGTCATTTGACGTTTGGCAAATTGACGAGTAATTGTAATACTCCTGTCGATCATTTGTTCCTTATTCATTTTACCTTCCAGGTATTCCCATACCTGTCGATAACCAACAGCCCGCATTGAGGGGAGTGACAAATCCAGATCACCTCGTTTAAATAAGCCTTCAACTTCTTCTATTAAGCCCTGTTCAATCATTTGCTTAAAACGAATTGCTATGCGTTCTCGTAATAAATCTCGTGACCTGGGTGCTACAATAATCTTATAAACATTCCAGGGAAGTACTTTAGCCTGATTCTCCAACTGTAGTTGAGTCATTGTTTTCCCCGAAATTTCATAAACTTCCAAAGCACGCTGGATTCGCTGCGGATCATTAGGATGAATTTTTTTTGCCGCCGCCGGATCAATTTCAGCCAGCTTTTGGTGCATAAATTCTGCACCATTCAAATCAGCCTCAGCCTGAAGTTTTGTTCGAATCGCTTCATCTGCTTCAGGTAATTCAGACAATCCATATAATAAGCTTCGGTGATAGAGCATGGTTCCCCCTACTAATAAAGGTATTTTATGTCTTAAATGGATATCTTCCATCGCTTCCAGAGCATCGTCTCTAAAGGTTGCGGTAGAATAGGTTTGTGCCGGATCTAAAAAATCAATTAAGCGATGTGGTGCAACGGCTAATTCTTCTTTACTCGGTTTAGCTGTACCAATATTCATCTCTTTATAAACCAGAGCGGAATCCACACTGATTATTTCAAATGGATAGCGTTTAACCAGCTCAATAGCCAAATCGGTTTTTCCTGAAGCTGTTGGCCCCATAATAAAGACTGCTGAAGGTTGTTTTGTCATATTTCTTTAACTTATTTACTTGATGATAATGCAAATAAAATTAAGCCAGAAGTTTATCCAGGCTTGATTCGTCCAGTATTTTCCAGATAACGGGTTTTAACAATGCAGCAGATTCAACTCCATATAAATAAATTTGTTCTGACAGCATCTGCAAAAGACGTGCTTGTTCTGAAGCATTTAATACATCAGAAATAATAGAGTTAAGCAGGATTTCTAACATTACAGCGTCATTGATAGCGTTCTTTAGTTTAATATTCTGTGCAATAGAATGAACAAAAGGACTTAAATTGATTTTGCAGCCGGGTATATTACATAAAAAAGGCATTTTTCTAACCATTAGCGTATCTGTCCCTAATTGACTTATATCCAATCCCCATCGTTCTAACTCTGATTGGTGCTCAAGTAACAATTCAATCTGCTGACTGCTTAAATTTATTGTTTCAGGAATTAGTAAGGGTGTTTTTTGACCCATTTGAAATAACTGACTCAATAAAAATTGTTGCGCCCGAGCAAGATGTATAATAAACACTTGTGTATCTTCATCCGCAGGTACTGCTTGACTCATTAAATAATTGGGAATCAAACAGCCCAGGGATACCCCAAAAAACAATTCTTTACTGGTATTTATTGCGGGTGACTTAGTGGCCTGTTCATGTTCAGTTTTTTCCGTCAAGTGATGACTAGCTGATCGGTAAAGCTGCGTTAAACCATTAAGCTGCTCAGCAACCTGGTTTTGATTTAAACTGGAATGCATTTTCGGCTGATAATAATCGGCTGCATGTTGATTAGAATTTGTCTGACGATAGCGATTAATATAGTGTTCGTCATGAGTACTCAATGCCGCTGATTGATCTACTGAATCATTCATTGACTCAGAAGCTATTTCAAAGGCACTTGATTGTGGAAAAAGCGCCTGCTTAATTCCACTATAAATAAAATCATGAACTAAACGAGTCTGTCTAAAACGAACTTCATGCTTGGTAGGATGGACATTGACATCCACTTGCTGTGGATCAATCTCCAAATACAGCAGATAGGCTGAAAACGTATCTTCGGGCAAAAGCTCCTGATAGGCCTGTCGAAGTGCATGATTAACCAGTTTATCTTTGATATAGCGGCCATTCACATAAAAATATTGCCAGTCCGATTGTTTTCTATTCCATTGCGGTGCACTCACCCAGCCCCACAAACGAATTTGCCCCATATTGCTGAAATGATCGGAGATAAAGTCCACTTTATTGGCATTGCATAAAAATTCAGGTGAAAACAACTTGCTAATACGTTGACTTATTGCCTTTTCTGTCACAGCTTTGGGCAGATTTCTGAGTAATTTTTTATTATGTGTGAGCTTAAATGTAATATCAAACTGACTGAGAGCAATACGTTTAACAATATCATCAATGTGTTTAAATTCTGTTTTAATCGTACGCATAAATTTGCGTCTGGCAGGCGTATTAAAAAACAAATCACGTACTTCGATCGTCGTACCTTGCGGATGTGCGACAGGTTCTGGATCGGCACTATAATTTGCAAAGTCACTCTCTGTGCCGGTATTAATCATCCATGCCTGTTCCTGCTCTGCTTCTTTACTTTTAATAGAGAGCCTTGAAACCGCACTGATACTGGCAAGTGCCTCACCACGAAAGCCCAGACTGATGATT
Organism: gamma proteobacterium symbiont of Bathyaustriella thionipta; assembly: GCA_025656775.1. Classification (GTDB taxonomy): domain Bacteria; phylum Pseudomonadota; class Gammaproteobacteria; order GRL18; family GRL18; genus GRL18. Next base: position 7,672 of record JAHXHI010000313.1, on the reverse strand, counting down.
TGTTCCAGTTCGCTGAGTGTTTTTATTTTACTGGTCGCATGCCGGGTAACCGCTAATGCTAAATCCTCTTTATTAATGCCGTCTCCATCATCAATAATACGGATCAAGGCACTACCGCCCCGTTCAATTTCAATATGAATTTGACTGCTATGGGCATCAATCGCATTTTCCAATAATTCTTTTACGACCGAAGCCGGTCGTTCAACGACTTCTCCTGCCGCAATTTGATTGGCGAGCTGTAAACTCAGGGATTTAATACGTGGGATAACGGCTGCTGCTCCTAAAATAAGTACTTTTCAGGAATTCTATGTTACTCAAAACAGATGTGCAACTAATGGATAAAATAAATACCGATATTCCACAAAGACAAATATTGAATCCCATGTTGGCAGTCATATCATGCCTTTTTGTCTGCTCAATGCTGAAGAATTATCAATAAATTGATTATCTGGTTATTTTCTAAACCCGATTGGAATTTATGTTAACTTATCAACTATACTAATATTACCTATTGCCATAAACCCATTGAATAGCCTGTATTATTTAGGAAGAATAATATGAAAGAAAAAATTTTAATCGTTGATGACGAACTTCATATTCTTCAGGGTTATAAACGCGCACTTAGAAAGCATTTTAAAATCCATACCGCTTCCAGCGGAAAACAGGCATTAGAAAAAGTGGCTAATGATGGTCCCTTTGCTATCGTCATTTCTGATATGCGCATGCCCAATATGAGCGGCCTTGAACTGCTTAGCACATTGAAAGAGACCGCACCAAAAAGTATCCGCATCATGCTCACGGGAAACGCCGATCAAAAAACAGCCGTTGATGCCGTTAATAAAGGTGAAGTGTTTAAATTTCTCACTAAGCCCTGCAGTCCCGAAACGCTATCTGAAACCATAAATTCAGGTCTTGCACTTTATGCTCAACTCCAGGAAAAACGTGCCATACTGGAGCAAAGTGTCAACGATATTAAAATACTATCTGACAAACTCAGTTATCAATCCCAACACGATTATCTTACCGGACTCGCAAACCGTCCAGCCTTCGAGCTTCGATTACAGTACTTTCTTGAAACTGCCCTGAACGAAGATCAGGAACACGTCCTATGTCACATGGATCTTGATTATTTCCACGTAATCAATGACAACTGCGGCCATTATGCGGGCGATGAGTGTCTGCGTCAGATCGGTGATCTGCTTTCTTCACAACAGCGAGGGAATGATGCATTAGCACGTCTGACATCAGATAAGTTCGGTATCTTACTTAATAATTGTACTTTGGATGAAGCAGGACGCATTATTAGTGGATTACATGAACGACTAAAACAATACACGTTTGAATGGGAAAGAAAAAGCTTTGATATCAGTGCCAGCATTGGTCTTATTCCAATCAATAATAAGTCAACCAGTGTCGCATCACTTCTTAGCACCGCTGAAACAGCTTGCTGTGTTGCCATGGATCATGGCGGTAATCAACTTCATATTGGTAAAGAAGATGACAGAGAACTCACACAACGACTGAACGAATCTCAGTGGGTCAGTAAGATACACACTGCCTTGAAAGAAAACCGCTTTCGTCTCTTTTTTCAGACCATTGCTCCCATTAATGGTAATCAAGAATCAGGGGAGCACTATGAAATTCTACTGAGAATGGTTGATGAGAATAAACAATATCTCTCTCCTCTCATCTTTATGCAGGCTGCTGAAAACTACTATCTTTCACCATTAATTGATAAGTGGGTAATAAAGAATGTATGCAGCTGGTTTATGTCCCACCCTGAACAATTAGATCATCTCAGTGTGTGTTCAATCAACCTTTCAGGCCACTCCATCGGTAATCGTGATATCCTTGATTACATCTGTAATACTTTCGAAGGAAACTCATTACCCTTAGAAAAGTTCTGTTTCGAAGTCACTGAAACTGCTGCTATTGCCCAATTAGGTAAGGCTATTTCATTCATCGATACACTTAAGTCCAGGGGCTTTTTCTTTTCACTGGATGATTTTGGCACTGGATTTTCATCATTTGCCTATCTGAAAAATCTTCCCGTTGATTATCTGAAAATCGACGGGGAATTCGTCAAGAATATTCACATTAACCCTGTGGATAACGCCATGGTCAGGTCTATCAATGAGATTGGTAAGTTAATGGGAAAAACAACGATAGCAGAATATGTTGAGAACAATGAAATAATGGCTAGCCTTAAGACACTAAACGTTGACTTTGCCCAGGGCTACCTCCTGAATCAACCCCAACCATTGGACGACAAACTATAAATCGTTCTCATCCAGTATAATTGAGCCATCATCACTCCAGTTTACCTGTGCAATCATAGGATGTTCATCAGCAAGATTTTTCAGTGCAGTTTCCCTTCTGTCCAGCTCAATTTTTTGAGCTCTTACCGTATCTGCAAGAATCCTGTTTTCATTGAGTAGTTCATACACCTCTAATGCCTGATTTATTGTCAGGATAAGCTTGTTTGCATCCGTTGGCTTTGAGATAAAACGAAATATCTCCGCATCATTGATGGCATCAACCAGGCCATCAAAATCAGTCAGCCCGCTCAATATGATTCGCATAGAGTGTGGATTATTTTCTTTGCTGCCAATTAGAAACTCGACACCATTCATCCCCGGCATTCGGTAGTCAGAAAGAAACAAATCAAAATTTGAATGGCTGGCAATATCTGCCGCTTCCAGTGGATCACTGCAAGTGACAATGTCCCAGTCATTTTGTTTTGATAAGATGCGTCGTAGTGAGTGAAGTATACTTTCCTCATCATCAACAATCATTATTTTATACACAATTTTCTCCATAAAATTTCAAATACACGTTGTCAATATGCTTCATTTAACAGGAACAATAACCTGTATCGGCTCCTTGATTTTATGTATCTCATGATGGTTATAGAGCCGTTCAATCACGGTTGCTGTCAACTTATGACCCGCTGTCATCAGCATTGCACCTTCAACAGTGACGATATTTGACATGAGTACCTGGCCAGGACGCAATTCTGAAACAGTGGCATCCAGTTGCATAACTTGCTGAGTTTCTTCTTCACCAGAAGATAAAAACCATGCTGCTGTTTTTAACACCATGGGATCAAAACGATCTGAATACTGTCGCATCTTCTTCATCGCCTGTTCCGCTCCCAGGCCGTTATCTTCCAGTGTTTTAAAATCATGCAACACCTTCAAAATACGGCTTTCAAGAGGAATGTCGGCACCAGACACGGAATCCCTGGGAATACCAGAACCATCAAAATTTTTCCCCTGATATTGTACGATACGAGCGACACTCTCAAGACGAGGTATGTGTTGCAATAACTTGTGAGCAGTTTCAGGCAGGTGCATAATAATCTGCTTCTCTGCACCCGACAGTGCACGCCCTGAGCGACTTTTTTCTAAAGTCTCTGGTGGTAAGGTGACATAGGCTATATCAGCAAGCATCGTTGCCATTTCCATGTCCCAGGTATTGGTGATGCGTAATGATCGAGCTAGTTCAACGGCCGTTTCACGCAGAGAAACGGCACGCTCAAATACTGCTGGTGCAACAATAGAAAGCACCTCTGTCAGGAGTTTTATAGAACCATTCAGAGTCCCTTCAAGCAGTTCCTTTTCGGCTTGAAGCAAATGATATTGTGTCAGGGCTGCCTCAAGTGTTTTAACCAACAATTCAGTTGGACATGGTTTAGTCAGAAAACGAAAAACTTCCCCTTCATTTACTGCATCTACAGCAGTCTGCTGATCGGCATTACCGGTAAGCATCAGGCGTATACTTTGTGGAGACTCTTTTTGTACTCTCTTGAGAAACGTAATACCATCCATTTCCGGCATTTGCATATCGGCCACCACCACAGCAAAGGGCCCCTTTGATGTCAACACCTTTAGCCCGTCCTGTCCGCTGCCAGCACTTTCAAGACTGAACTGTTTTCGCAACTGGCGCTTAAAGGCATTAATAATATTAGGATCATCATCCACAAACAGAATTTTTTCCTTCATACCTGAGGCTCCTCAGAGCGAAGTAACTTCCATGCCTCCAGCCTTTCAGTAAAACCAATATTTTCCAGTAATGCCAACTCATCTCCTCTGACGGGGGTACTAGTACCATCAACAATTTCACACGGCTCCAGCTTATCTGCAATATGAACAGCGATCAATGGCGAAAAACCATCCACGCTGCTCCCACAAAGCGTCGGGTATTGGTGGAAGGCAACGGATCATCCAGTGCCCATAAGCCCAGGAGATAGGCACCTACTGCAGCGTGGGTCGCACCAAACATTTCATATTCCGCCTGATACATCGGTATGCCTTTAGTTTGCGCAAGCTCTCTGACTCTGCCATACTCCTCAGAAAAATGTTCTTCTAAAATAATAATACCAATGTCATGCAGCATACCGGCTAGAAAGCTATTATCGACCACTTCTTTTTCTGCATTTTCAGCCACAGCAATACGTCTGGCCAGGTCAGCTACTTTAAGACTGTGCTGCCATACCTTTTCAAGTGAAAACGCCTTATCCATCACTTTTTTTTCATCAAACTGTGAAAAGATACCGATGGATAAGACCAAACTTTTGACGATACCCAAGCCCAGTAATGACACTGCTTCTCCCGTATCCGAGATATGACGCCCCAAACCTAAAAAAGCTGAATTGACTATTTGCAGAATTTTGGCTGTCATCGCTGGATCCTGCTTTATTGTATCGCCTATTTCTTTCAGACTGTTATTGGGTGATGCCAGCTGACGCAAAATTTTATTATAAGTCTCTGGCATGCTGGGAATCGTCTTCATCCCCGCAACCAAAGACTGCAGCTTCTTATTCCCAAGGAAATCCTTGAGTGAAAAAATTCTGGTCAGCATATTTATCAAATCCCTGGTCGTACAGGGTTTTGCCAGAAACTGATGCGCAACACCCGTCGATTGCATTATCATTTCCTCATCTGAATGGCCTGATAAAATAATACAGATGATTTCCGGATGATGTTTCTTCAATTCTTTCACAACATGCAGGCCATCAATTCCAGGCATACGTAAGTCGGTAACAACAGCATCAAAATCCATGTTATATGACATTTCAAGTGCAGACTGACCACCCAGTACAAAGGACATATCCCAGTCTTTTTGCTGACTACGCAGTGAACGTTTTAGTCCGTTCAGAACATTCTTTTCATCATCAACAAACAGGATACGTTTATTCATTATCCTGCACCTCAAGTTGTTCCACTTTAATAGGTAATCGAACAGTAAATACCGTCCCTACCCCCTGCTGACTATCCAGAACAATCGTGCCGCCATGTTTATCCACAACAACTGAGTAAGTGATGGCCAGGCCCTGTCCGGTTCCCTTACCAACCTCTTTAGTGGTAAAAAACGGATCAAAGATCCGTCCCTGAATTTCTTCAGGAACTCCACCACCCGTATCACTGACGGTTATCTCAACCCAATCGCCATCCTGCTGCGTGGAAATTAAAATTTTTCCCATATTTCCGCTATTAGTAACCACATCGGCAATGGCATGAGAGGCATTTACAATCAGATTAAGGATCACCTGATTAAACTCTCCGGGCAGACAAGGCACTTGCGGCAGGTCTGAGTCAAAATTCGTCTCCAGCTCAGCATGATATTTCCACTCATTACGGGAAACATCGATGGTCGTCTCAATCGCATTATTGATGTCTATTAACACTTTTTCATGTTCCCCTGGATGAGAAAACTCTTTCATAGCACGGACAATCTTGGCAATCCTTTTCAAGCCGTCTATCGACTGACTAATCGCTTGAGGGATCTCCTCCTGCAGGTACTCCAGATCGATTTCTTCAACCAACAGGTTCACTTCCTTTTTCTTATCTTCCTGCACAGTTTCCTCTGATGCCTGGAGAAACTGATCATAGAGCGACATTAATTTATGGTAATCCTCAAACGCCTCCTGCAGAAAATGAATATTGTCATTGACAAATTGTGTGGGTGTATTTATTTCATGAGCGATACCGGCAGCTAGTTGACCAATAGATTCTAATTTTTGTGCCTGTCTCAGTTGCATTTCGGTTTCAAGACGTTCCGATATATCCGTAAAACTGACGACACTGCCAACAACCTCACCATTTTGTTTAATGGGGGCCGCACGACACTCAGTATCAATAGGAGAACCATCGACTCGCCAGAAAAGTACATTTAACTTGATCTCTTTCTCAAGTCCTGTTTGCAGAACACACTCTTCTTCGGGGTATTTGCTGCCATCCTGATGACTGTGATGAAAAAGCATGTGTGCATTTTTGCCAATCACCTGCTCAGGTGATTCATAACCCAGCATATGGGCAGCCGCAGGGTTGCAGATTGAACAAAGACCCTCACGGTCTATTGCATAAATCCCATCAGATGAGGATTCCAGCAATAAACGATTTCGTTCTTCTTTATCCGCCAGTTCAGCGGCTAAAGACTTGAGTTCCTGATTGCTCTGATAGAGCTCAAAACTCTTTTTTTCCAGCAGTGCCTCAGCTTCCTTGCGAGCCTTTTGTTCCCGCTCAACACGACGAGTCAAACGTGTTAATGTGTCCATGGTTCAATCCTGTTGTCTGAGAATGAAACGGGTTGAGAAACCTTTTTCCGTTGAGAGCTCTTCTCGCTCAAGCCTGATATTTTCACCAAAATGAGCAATACACCCTTCTATCAGACCCTGTGCAAGATCACCGAAAGGACGGGTTGAATGATAGGTCATAATCATTTGTTCAGGTCTGGGAAATTTATACTCAAATCGAGGTAATTCCGCATCAGGGTAGAGCTTGCGAACCTCAACATGTATATAATCTTCTATGCTTGCCAGGAGCTGGAAAGATGAATCCACACCTTCCAGAAACTGGGGATGGGCACTGGAAAGACACCCAAATAGATGTCTGCCAAATTTGTTTACCAGTTCATGCACCGGAATATGACTTAGTTCACTCAATGCAGAAACAAGCTGCAGCATTTCCTGATGATTATAAGTCCCGACAGACGTATATGCTCCCTCAGAAGGAAGTGCGGCCAGTTCAATGATGTCATCGACCCGATCCGCATCAAAAATCTCCTCAACGAATTCTAAAAAAACCGTAAAAACAATGCCTTTCATATCTGTTACTCCAATGTAGATAGCATGTAAAAACACGGTACTCAATTAATCCAAAGGAAGATCGATTATATCGACAAACGGTCATTATTTAATTTTCCTGGCCATAAAGGAGAAAAAGGGTACAGCGTTATCGTATGTGAATATTTTCAGCTAAGAATTCTAAATGTCTGTCCCCTGTCATCGTCAAGCGAAGCTTATAAATACCAGATATCAAAACAGGCTTGTTCTTTTTTTATTTTAGTACTGAGAGTGACTATCACGAGACCTTTTATGCAGTTATTTTAATTTTACGTTGTTATTAAGTTAATTTTCCCCACTTCTGAAGTTTGATTCTATATGAAAAAAAAAGCAAGTCCTTAAATAATCTATAGGCAAATTATATAACGAAGTCAAGAGACTGATATAGAGTACATTTTATGTACTATACTGAGGTCACCCGTGTGCGGGCTTTTTGTGTCATAGAACAAATGAAAAATATATGTAACTATTCAGCATGATTTTTAATCTCAGATAAAATCAGGTAACTTTTTATCAAATAACAATTCCAATGCAAGACTTGAACTT